>BDTD01000037.1 GCA_002897635.1 bacterium BMS3Abin11
AGATCATTGTAGTGGTCGTTTCTGGGAAGGACGCTTCAGAAGCCAGGCCCTGCTGGATGAAGCAGGGCTGCTGACCTGTATGGCGTATGTTGATTTAAACCCCATCCGTGCAGGAATCAACCCAACCCCTGAATCCTCAGATTTTACCTCCATACAAGCCCGGATACAGGCACTGCAATCAGAAACTCCGCAAGTTGACAGTCTTCCCCTAAAGGCTTTTCATACACTCAGCAGTATAGACAAGGCAGACACCTTACCGTACAGCTTCCAGGATTATCTGGCACTCATCGACTGGACCGGGCGAGCAGTAAGAGAAGACAAACGGGGATCGATCTCTGAGGGCATACCGACGATACTGGAGCGGATCAATATCGACCCGGATCAGTGGCAACAATTGATGCAGCCCAGAGGCAAGCTATTCAGCAGTGCGATAGGCCGTATAGATACAATGCGACTGTATGCCCAGTCAATCGGCCAGTCCTGGTGTCAGGGCATGGGAGCCAGTCAGGCCCTGTTTCCGACTTAGGAGGTTCAATACAGCCAGCGGCCACCCCACCATCGGCACGGCTGAGAATAACGCTTGCCTGCTGTTCAGTGATATTCAATAAAAATCACACAATCGAGGATATATCCTGCCTGAAACGGCAAATCCATAAGCTTGAGCAGTGAGCTAATGATGTTGTGCGGGTTTACATAGAGGTATTTGTATGGGTGTCTATTTATTTTCTTTATTTTTGCATAGAGGTATTTGTATGGGTGTCTATTTATTTATTTATTTGATTTTTATTTGATTTGTATGGGTGTCTATTTATTTGTGGGTGTCTATTTATTTGGTATGGGTGTCTATTTATTTGAATTTATTTTCGTGGGAACGCCATGCATTGGCAGTGTCCTGGTTGTAAGCGGTGGAATACGGTTAAACCGGTATGGGATGATGGTGATGAGTAGGGTGGGGTTTGTTTTTTGTGCTGGCGCACCGAAGAAAAGACACCCGCATGCTTGCCCTTCGGGTTCCCTGCGTTGCCCGGCAAGCCTGAACGGGACTTTAAGATTAACACCAAAGGCCAAAGATTGAGTTGGCTGCCCCCGAGATGTGCCAGACGATTTCATGTTGAGTGGAATCGTTTCAGTTCATCCAGAAACAGGCATTCAGCATATCCTGCAATGCGACCTTTTTATGAACTCTCCTCTTCCATTACTTCAACAATTCTGGTTTTGGGAAAGTCCACTTGCTGTCGAGAACCTCCTGGTGTGGGAGATACATACGTACGGTGTAGTTCCAGCCCTGAGAGATAGGCAGGCAGTTTATACGCTTATCTTCACAACCTCCAAAGCTTACAGTAAATGAACCGTTCTTATTTGGTGTGGCAGTGATGTTGTTTATGCTGTAGGAATTGAACTTGTTCTTCTCGAAGAAACCATTCTTGTTGTATACGCTAATAGACCAAAAGCCATCAACCGGTACGTCTTTTACGGTCAACTGATATTTACCCAGAGGCAGACTTGGTTCAACCGTCAGATAGTAGGCTTCTTTTTCAGGTAAACCACCCCAACCGTAGGCTGCTCCTAACAAATGGCGTATCGGATCCACGTCTTCCATACTCCCGAACATTTTGTTTGTAGACGACATTCCTTTACTTAATTCGAGCAATAGTTTATATGTTTTCTCGTAACTAGCCTTATCGTAGTCTATATGTTTATATGGCTTTGACGATACTGATTTGATTTTCAGCTGATCCTGCAAAGCATTCGCTGCTTTGATATCTGAAGGATCAGAGGCATTGACCAGGGTTCGGGCAGCTAATAGCACATAGGGCGTATTGAACTCCTTCATGGCCAATTTGTAAGTGCCGGCTTTGTGGAACACTTTATTGATATAGTGATTCTGGTTGACCACCATCACAGACATATAGCGCTTGCCGGAATCCGGGATGGTGAGTGTTGCACCCTTGCTAATATCTACAATCGCAAAGCTGTATAGCGTATCGCGATTCATGCGGATAACACTCTGTTTATCAAGTGGAGTTGGCTCCCGGAAATGGCTCCACTTATTTGATCCACCGGCCATTTTAACCATTCGATCGAATTGGGCGGCTGTTTCAGCTCGCACAAAGTTATCAACGTTTACGATCTCAGCCTGGTTTTTAGCGAAGGCAGTCCCTATATCCAGGGTCATTACGAATCCGAGAACGACGATTACAGTTATTTTGTTCATAATTAACTCTCCATTGTCTAGGACTATTCTGGACAAACATTAGTTGAGATCGGAAAAGCCTTTGGTGTGGGGCATTATTGCACGGTATCACAAACTATATCGCGACTATTGAGATTGATGGAAAAGGATCGTCAGGCTGCTATTGATCTATCTACTATAAAGACTTGAACCCCACACTTGATGACCCCACACTTGAGAAGAGCTCCGACAGCAACCCTCAATGCATGGTCTATCTCGTATGATTCACCTCTCAGCCGCGCAGGCCGATGGTCAGTCGAAGTCTGATCTTGAGACCTTAGAGGCAATAATAGAGCGTGTCCTCAAGTCACGAAAGAACTATTTGTGCGAGCATTGTGGGTTTCGTGGCGCCGCTATGCATTGGCAGTGTCCTGGCTGTAAACGTTGGAATACGGTTAAACCGGTATGGGATGATGGTGATGAGTAGGATGCAACCAAAAGGGGTCAAGTCGCCCAGCACATCAATCAAACAAGAAATACACCCGAATTCTCGACAACGGCATGAAAACGCAGGATAATTAAAGGTTATGTGTAGAAGCCGCAATATGAAGAATACTGCGGTATTTGATGAATTTTTAGTTTTGAGGTAAATGAATGAAAGTTACCGTCATTGGGACAGGCTATGTTGGTCTGGTTTCGGGCACATGTCTTGCTGAAGTCGGCAATAATGTGGTCTGTGTAGACATTGATCAGAGCAAGATCGATATGCTCAATAATGGAGAGATCCCGATATATGAGCCGGGTCTTGAGGACCTGGTGAAGAAGAATGTTGATGCTGGACGTTTATCTTTTACATCGGACATTGAGGCGGGCGTAGGCTATGGCTCGGTATTATTCATTGCAGTCGGCACACCGCCTGATGAAGATGGATCTGCCGATTTGAAGCATGTACTGGCTGTTGCCAGTGACATCGGTAAACATATGAATGATTTCCGCGTCGTCGTCACAAAATCAACGGTGCCAGTAGGCACGGCTGACAAGGTGCGGGACGCGGTCAGTAATGCCTTACAGGAGAAAGGGGCATCGACCGAATTCAGTGTTGTTTCAAATCCTGAATTCCTCAAAGAAGGTGCCGCCGTTGAAGACTTCCTTAAACCGGATCGCATCGTTGTCGGGGCAGATGATGATCGTGCGATTGACATGATGCGTGAACTCTATGCACCTTTTAATCGTAACCATGAGCGTATCATTGTTATGGATATACGCTCAGCTGAGATGACCAAATATGCCGCCAACGCAATGCTGGCGACCAAGATATCGTTCATGAATGAGATGGCGAACCTGGCTGAACTGCTTGGTGCCGATATAGAAAATGTGCGCCACGGCATCGGCGCGGATCCGCGAATCGGCTATTATTTTATCTACCCTGGTTGTGGATATGGTGGTTCCTGTTTCCCCAAGGATGTACAGGCGCTGCATCGTACAGCCAAAGCCGTTGGTTACGATGCACAAATTCTGGATGCGGTTGAAGCTGTAAACAAGCGCCAGAAATCAGTTCTTGTAGACAAAATAGTCAAAAGATTTGGCGATGATCTGCAGGGTAAAAAGTTTGCTGTCTGGGGCCTGGCATTTAAACCTGAAACTGATGACATGCGTGAAGCACCCAGTCGAACCATTATGGAAGCACTGTGGCAGCGTGGTGCGACGATTGCCGCCTATGATCCCGTGGCAGAGGAAGAAGTAGAACGGATTTATGGAAACAGAGATGATCTCACTCTGGTCGCCGAACCTTATGATGCACTGGATGATGCAGATGGACTGATTGTGGCCACTGAATGGAAGGTTTTCCGCAGCCCGGATCTTGAAAGCATGATGATCAAAATGAAGACGCCAGTCATCTTTGATGGTAGAAATATCTTTCAACCGGCGACAATAAGAAAAGCCGGTTTTGAATACTTTGGTATTGGGCGCTAGGAATTAATTGCTAGTATGAGTCGGTTTCTTCAGAAGATAGCAGATGCCAGAGTACTGGTTGTTGGTGATGCCATGCTGGATCGTTACTGGTTTGGTGATGTAGATCGAATTTCCCCCGAGGCACCGGTTCCGGTGCTGGCAATTACCGATAATGAAGAGCGTGCCGGCGGGGCGGCGAATGTTGCCTGCAATATCTCTGCACTGGGTGGTCTGTGTGACCTGATTTCCGTGGTAGGAAATGATGATGCGGCAAAAAGCCTTGAACGCCTGCTGTCAGAAAGAGGGGTAACTACCCGTTTTACCCACGATGAAAGTCATGTCACCACAGTAAAACTTCGCTTACTGTCCCGCAATCAGCAGTTGCTAAGAGCCGATTTTGAACAAACACCCGACGATGTTTCTATCATTGCGGCGATGGATTGTTTCAAAAAGAGTCTGGATACGGCTGATATCTTATTATTGTCAGATTATGGAAAGGGAGTATTGCGTGATATTGATCTGATGATTGGTGCGGCAAAAGCAAAAGGGATAAAAGTACTGGTTGATCCAAAAGGGCGTGATTTTGCGCGTTACCGTGGAGCTAGCCTGATTACACCTAACCGGCACGAATTTGAGGATGTGGTCGGTCCCTGCCCATCACTAGAAAATATGGCAGTGAAGGCGGCTGAGTTACTGAGAACAATCGAAGTGTCATATCTGCTGATTACGCTCAGTGATAAGGGAATGGCCCTGTTTGATGTAGACGGACTGGTATTTCATCAAAAGGCACGTGCACGAGAGGTATTTGATGTTAGTGGTGCCGGCGATACGGTTATAGGTGCAATTGCTGCCATGCTTGCTGCCGGTGCAGGCTACCGGGAAGCAATTCATGTCGCCAATGCGGCAGCCGCCATTGTGGTCGGAAAATTAGGTGTTGCTACCGCCTCGGTTAATGAAATACTGGCTGAGATTGGAAAAGAGGAGGTCGAATGATCATCGTAACTGGCGGTGCTGGCTTTATCGGTGCCAATATTGTCAAAGGCCTGAATGACAGCGGTCGTGATGATGTTATTGTCGTGGATAACCTTGAGAAGGGTGAGAAATTTCTTAATCTGGTGGATCTGGAAATCGCTGATTACATCGATAAACGTGACTTCATTGATATGATCAATGGTGGTGAATTCAACGGCGATGTGGAAGCCATTTTTCATCTGGGGGCCTGCTCCGATACCATGGAATACAATGGCCTGTATATGATGTCGAATAATTATGACTACTCGAAAACGCTGCTGCATTTCTGCCAGCAGAACAGGGCTTCTTTCATCTATGCTTCATCTGCCTCTGTTTATGGCGCCGGTCCGGTATTTCGCGAGTCACCTGAGTTTGAGTCACCACTGAATGTCTATGCCTACTCCAAGTTTCAGTTTGATAAATACGTTCGTCGCATGTATGAGGATCGTAGCGCACAAATTGTTGGTCTGCGTTATTTCAATGTCTATGGCGACCGGGAGCAGCACAAAGGCCGCATGGCTTCGGTAGCTTTCCATTTCAGTAACCAGTACCGGGAAACTGGTTATGTCAAGTTATTTGAAGGCGTAGATGGATATGAAAATGGTGCACAGCTGCGCGATTTTGTTTCTGTTGAGGATGTGGTTGATCTAAATCTCTTTCTGCTTAAGCACCCGGATGTCAGTGGCATCTTCAACGTAGGCACGGGGCATTGCCAGTCATTTAATGACATGGCGGTCGCCAGCATCAATCGCTGCCGCCTGGGAGAGGGCAAGGAAGCACAGGATCTGGCTACGCTGCAGCAGAAGAAAATTATTCGCTACATCGATTTTCCAGAAACCCTGAGAGGAAAATATCAAAGCTTTACCGAAGCCGATATCTCCGCTTTGCGCGCTGCTGGCTACACAAAGGACTTCCTCACTGTCGAGGAAGGGGTCAGTCGTTATGTCGGGCGATTGATAGAAAAGTCAACGTCATCCTGATCTGTTTACAGATAAAAGACTCTCATCAGCAAAACAGTATAGTATCTTAAAAATGGCAAAAACCTATATCATAACCGGTGGTGCAGGCTTTATTGGCTCCGCCGTGGTCAGAATGATCGTCAATACCAGTGATGACGTCGTCGTAAATGTTGACAAGCTGACCTACGCAGGGAATCTGGATTCTATGCGACCGGTCGCTGATAACCCCCGCTATCATTTTGTACAGGCGGATATCTGCGATACCAGTGCCATGGCAGAAGTCTTTGCCGAATATAAACCTGATGCCATTATGCATCTGGCTGCAGAATCCCATGTCGACCGCTCAATTGATGGCCCGGGCGAGTTTATCCGGACTAACATCGTTGGTACTTACACCTTGCTGGAAGTTGCGCGGAATTACTGGTCCGGTCTACAGGACGATAAAAAAGAAAGTTTTCGTTTCCATCATGTATCTACCGATGAGGTATATGGAAGCCTTGGTGATGACGGCATGTTCCTTGAAACTACCCCTTATGACCCTAGCTCACCGTATTCCGCCAGCAAGGCATCCTCCGACCATCTGGTACGGTCCTGGCAGCGAACATTTGGGCTGCCGGTGGTATTGACCAATTGTTCAAATAATTATGGTTCCTATCAGTATCCGGAAAAATTGATTCCCCTGATGTTACAAAAGGCGCGTGCCGGAGAGGCTTTGCCGATATACGGCAGCGGTGAGAATGTTCGCGACTGGCTATATGTTGATGATCATGCACGTGCCCTTATCCTGGTCATGAAACGGGGAATGCAGGGTGAAACCTATAATATTGGGGGGCACAATGAAGTAACGAATATTGATGTTGTAAAAACACTTTGTGCTATTCTGGATGATCGTGAACCTGCTAAGGACGGGCGGCCCTATGCAGAGCTAATAACATTTGTTACTGATCGCCCCGGCCATGATATGCGCTATGCGATAGATGCCGGTAAGATTCAACGGGATCTGGGCTGGACGCCGGAAGAGACCTTTGAGACCGGGCTGAAAAAAACAGTAGACTGGTATCTTGCCAATCAAAAATGGATAAACCGTGTACTTGACGGTTCCTACATGGGTGAGCGCCTGGGAGTGGCGGAATCATGAAAGGAATTATTCTTGCAGGTGGCTCTGGTACACGTCTTTACCCGATGACGACAGTTGTTTCAAAACAGCTGTTACCGGTCTATGACAAACCGATGATTTACTATCCACTGTCGACCCTGATGCTGGCAGGGATACGTAAAATTCTTATTATCTCTACGCAGCATGATATACCACGTTTTGAAGGACTGCTCGGTGATGGTCGTCGTTGGGGCCTGAATCTGGAATATGCGATTCAAGATCAGCCTGATGGCCTCGCACAGGCCTTTCTAATTGGCAAGGAGTTCATTGGCGATGATTCAGTTTCACTGGTACTGGGTGACAATATTTTCTATGGTCATGATATGTCATCCATGCTCGAGAGAGCGGTCTCGTTAGAACATGGTGCTACGGTATTTGCCTACCCGGTGCAGGATCCGGAACGCTATGGCGTAGTGGAGTTTGATAAACAGGGCAACGTGATTAGCCTGGAAGAAAAGCCAGAGCAGCCACGTTCTCGCTATGCGGTAACCGGGCTGTATTTTTATGACAATAAAGTCATCAGTTATGCAGAAAGTATTCAACCCTCAGCACGCGGTGAACTGGAAATCACCGATATAAATAGATGTTATCTTGATGATGGAGACCTGTCGGTAGAACTGATGGGACGCGGCAGTGCCTGGCTGGATACCGGTACCCATGATTCTTTGTTGCAGGCAGCCACATTTATTGAAACTCTGGAAAAGCGTCAGGGCCTGAAAGTATCCTGTCCGGAAGAAATAGCCTTTCGAAAAGGCTATATCGATAAACCGCAGTTGCTGGAACTTGCCGAAGTGATGTCGAAAAATACCTATGGACAATATTTGAAGCTGGTAGCGGAAGAAGAGCTGTTTTAGGCCGCCTCTATATGGAAGGCATAAATGACAATCTCGAACCCACAGGCATTATCAGTTCACTGATAAAACATCAGTCGCTGATTCTCCAGCTGGCAAAACGTGAGGTTTCCAGCCGCTATCGGGGCTCTGTCATGGGTTTTTTCTGGACCCTGTTGAACCCCCTGCTAATGCTGACCATCTATACCCTTATTTTCGGTTATGTCTTCAAGGCACGCTGGGGGGATATGAATCTGGGTGACGGCAGTTTCGCGCTGACTTTGTTCGCTGGACTAATTGTGCACGGCATGTTTGCGGAATGTATCAACCGGGCACCCATTCTGATCACC
Source organism: bacterium BMS3Abin11 (assembly GCA_002897635.1). Taxonomy (NCBI): domain Bacteria; species bacterium BMS3Abin11. The sequence goes on from BDTD01000037.1 coordinate 8,433, forward strand.
AGTAATGTCAATTATGTAAAAAAAGTCGTATTCCCGATAGAGGTATTACCCTGGGTGACTATCTATGCTGCATTTTTTCATACCCTGATGAGTCTTGTCGTTTTGACGGTATTCAACCTGCTGGTAAACGGCAGCGTTCCGGTCACTATATTCTGGCTCCCAGTAGTATTTATACCCTATATCCTTTTTCTGGTTGGCTGCCTGTGGTTATTCTCAGCACTGGGCGTTTTTCTCTCTGATATCAGGCAGATGATGGGTTTGTTGACGACTGCTTTATTGTTCCTCAGTCCGGTTTTCTATCCCATTTCTGCACTACCAGAAAGTATGCAGAAACTGATTTATCTGAATCCGCTGACCCTGATCATCGAGCAGAGCAGAGAGATCTTCCTGTGGGGTCATGCACCGAATTTCAAACTGCTGTTTTATTACACACTAGTCTCTTTGATTATTGCTATCGTTGGTTTTGTCTGGTTCCAGAAAAGTCGCAGAGGCTTTGCAGATGTCCTCTGAACCCGTTATTCGTATCCAGCAGTTGAGTAAGGCTTATCGTATCTACAATCGCCCCATAGATCGTGTGCTGGAATCAATTCTACATCGTTCACGCATACGAAAATCCGGTACTAAGTTTCGCGAAATACAGGCGCTGAATCCGGTAGACCTTGAAATTTATCCGGGGGAAACCATCGGTATAATTGGCCAGAATGGTTCAGGTAAATCTACATTACTGCAGATCATTAGTGGTACTCTGTATCCTTCGACCGGCACTGTCGAAGTCAACGGTAGATTGTCCGCATTACTGGAGTTGGGTGCTGGCTTTAACCCTGATTTCAGTGGCCGGGAAAATGCTTATCTAAACGGTTCAATTATGGGAATCAGTCGAATAGAAATGGACAACAGATTCGATGATATCCACGAATTCTCCGGTATCGGTGATTTTATCGACCAGCCAGTTAAAACCTACTCCAGCGGCATGTATGTAAGGTTGGCTTTTGCTGTAGCGATACACATGGACCCGGATATCCTTGTGGTTGATGAAGCGCTGTCTGTCGGTGACGTTCGTTTTCAGAATAAATGTTTTCGTAAACTTCGTGAATTAAAATCACAGGGCACCACTACACTTTTCGTCACTCACTCCAGTGACTTGATCGTGCGCCATTGTGATCGCGCAGTGTTGCTGGAAAAAGGGACTGTGTGCGCAATGGGTGAGCCAGCAGATGTGGTCAACGAATACCTGAATTTGCTGTTCAATAATGAAGAAGGGCAGGTGGAATCAGTTTCATCAATTGCCAAGCAGCAAAACTATGATGAGAAAGGCCTGATTGTGGACCGTGCTATTGACGGTTGCCGTCTACGACCTTTCTATAATGCTGCAGAATACCGCTGGGGTGACCAGCGAGGCCAGATTCAGGATTATGTATTATTGATTAATGGCGAGCCAGCTAAAGGGTTGTGCCAAAGTGGTGATCATATCGATCTATTGCTGAGGATTGTATTTAAAGAGGATGTGTTCAATCCTATCCTGGGGCTTACTCTAAAGACTTCCGACGGCATAGCCGTTTATGGCGCGAACACAAGGGACAGGAAAATCGACGTACCCGCAGGCAGAGCAGACAGTGAATTTCTGGTTCGCTATGGTTTTGATATTGGCCTGATCGGCGGTGATTATTTTATTTCTCTTGGACTGGCAGACGATGATGAGCAGAAAGACAATCTGGCTGTGGATCGGCGTTATGACCTGATTCATATTCATGTAAAGGCAGAGCATAGTGATTTTGGGATAAGTGCATTGAACATGGACATTTCGATTGATGCCGACGATGTCGCCGAGGAAACGACATGACAGTTGAAGAGCAAACAATGTCACTCGTTTTACATCAGCAGGATGATACTGAGCAGTCAGTTGCCATCTACCCGCTGGTTGAGCGACAACGTCTCCACTTTAACAGCATTTCAGCAGATCAGACAGCACTGACTTTATCAATAAGGCGATCTTCAGGTGTCTGGCGTGATGGCTTTATTCATCTTTATAGGATTGTCCTGAAAAAGCATAATGGTGAAACAGATGAGGTTCTACTTCACTATGATGAACCAGATGAAATCCTCCAGGCCTGTCAATTCAATGACCTACGATATCGTCATTCGGCGCTGGGTGAAGTGTTTGTTGTAACTGGGCCAAATCCATCGCTGCAGATATCGCTTGCTGAAACGAAGTTGGCTTCGCGAAATACCGACCAGACTCTAGAACTCTGCATAGAGATGTCTGCCCCTTATTCCCTCGATTATGCGATTGCGCAGGATGGTTTTATCCAGCAGGAGAATGGTTACATCAGTCGTATACGTGAGCTGGAATCTGAGCTGCAGGCACATAAACAATACAGGCTTGAAATTGAAGATATAAAGCGATCCAAGGCCTGGCGAATGATAGAGGGTGGACGTGAGCTGATCTATAATCGTCTGCTTGGCCGGCTGCCTTCATTGCGTAAAAGAGCGCTTATTGTCACTCGACCGGGAGACAGTGCTACAGCTGTTGCAAACAAAGTGGGTGATGGAAGTTGCTATACATATACCTTCGTAGAAGCAGATAGTGATCGGGTAAAAACAGAGATATTAAAACTTGAAAAAAAACCACTGATCAGTCTGGTGATGCCAGTCTTCAATATTGATCCAGGTTGGCTGCAGGCTGCGATTAAGAGTGTGGAGAGCCAGTTCTATGAAAACTGGGAACTTTGTATTGTTGACGATGCTTCCAGCTCTGAAGAGACCATTAATTATCTCAAAACGATTCGACACCCACGCATTAGAATCCGCTATCTGGATAATAACCGAAATATCTCGGGCGCAACCAATGAAGCGATACGGTTTGCCAAAGGTGAATATCTGGCCTTCATGGATAATGATGATGAACTAACACCAGATGCGGTATTTGAAATGGTTAGAGCAATTAATGAATTTGATGCTGACCTGATCTATTCCGATGAAGATTTTATTAGTCTTGACGGCAACTATTGTGACCCACACTTCAAGCCGGATTATTCTCCGGATCTGCTGTTGTCACATAACTATATTACACATTTTGTGGTGGTCAAAAAGCAACTGGCCGAGGATGTGGGCCTATTGGACAGCCACTATGACGGTGCGCAGGATCATGAGTTTTTATTGCGCGTAACGGAGAAGGCTCTGCGGATACATCATGTACAAAAAGTTTTATATCACTGGCGTAGAAGTGAAAGTTCGACCAGTTTTAGTCCAGATGCCAAGCCGGGTGCTCTAATCAGTGCTCGTATGGCACTGCAGTCTACACTGGAAAGGCGAAAGATAGATGCGGATGTTGTAGATGAAAAAGCGCCCTTCTATTTTCGTGTTAAACGGCGTATAAAAGGTACTCCACTGGTAAGTATCGTCATTCCCTTTCGTGATAAGCCCGATCTGCTCGACACCTGCATTAACTCCATACTCGACCATTCGACCTGGGAAAATTATGAGATTGTAGCGGTATCCAATAACAGCCGCTCCAGCGAAACCTTTGGCCTGATTCATCAACTGGAAGAGAAGTCACCGCACTTTCATTGTGTGGAATTTAACGAGGAGTTTAATTTTTCCCGTGTAGTCAATTATGGTGTTAGTCAGTCTAAAGGCGAGTATCTGATTATCCTGAATAATGATATAGAGATAATTAGCTGGGACTGGATAGAAGCGATGTTGGAGCAGGCGCAACGCGAAGAAGTTGGCGCCGTGGGTGCAAAACTCCTCTATCCTGATAACACTATTCAGCATGCAGGAATAATTATCGGTCTTGGTGGCTATGCAGGACATTCTCACAAACTCACTCGAGCCAACAGACCGGGCTATTTTAATTTACTACAGTCTATTCATAATGTCTCAGCTGTGACAGGTGCCTGCATGATGATTTCACGCAGCAAGTTCGATGCCATCAATGGTTTCGATGAAGAAAATTTCAAGATCGCCTACAACGATGTGGATTTCTGTCTGCGTTTAAGAGAACAGGGCCTGCTGAATGTGTTCACACCTTATGCCGAGCTGTATCACCATGAGTCAATATCTAGAGGATATGAGGATAGCGATGAAAAGCAGCAGCGCTTCAGCGGTGAAAAGAAGCGTCTAAGGGAAAGGCATGCCAGCATATTCAAAGAGGGAGATCCCTACTACAACCCGAATCTGACCCATGACCGTGAGGACTACAGCATCCGTTAAGCGGATGTGAAGGATCTCCTGTGAGTATGCTGCCCCAGACATTGCCAGACAAAATTTGGCCGGGTCGTGGTACGGCCTGTCTGGTTAGTGGCTACGCACCCAACGACAGTGTGCTTCAGGATATCAGTGTTCAGGCAGACGGACTATTATCATCATCAACCCTGCTGCAGTTGGCGACAACACAGATTGATGAATGCTGTACTAAAACCAGCCCACGAAGTTGTCTGTTGTCAGGTTTTACAACACTGGTCAGGTTTCCGCCAGTCGAACAGACAAAAGTGTTTACTGCTGAACTCCGTGCCGAGTTCAAGGCAAACAAGTATGAAACAATTGACCGCAGTACAATTGAGCTAATACAGGAAAATCCTGTCAGCAAGGCCAGGATATCGGGGTGTAAAGTTGTTATTTGCATGGCTTGCTGGGAACCTGATGAAGAGCATTTAAAACGTCAGATAGAATCCATCAAGGCACAGACACTGAGGTCCTGGCATTGTATTATCAACGATGATGCTTCCTCTGATGATACCTGGCGGCGCTATCAGGAAATCATTGACGATGATTCGCGTTTCAGCCTGTTCAGAAATGAAAGTAATCTCGGTTTTTACAGAAATTTTGAAGTCGCATTATCGAGAGTGCCAGAAGATACCGATTACGTCGCCCTGGCCGATCAAGATGATGACTGGTATCCAGAAAAGTTGGCCACCAGTGTCGCGGCATTTGATGAGGACACGACGCTTGTTTATTGTGATATGCGTATCGTCAATGAAGAAGGCGGGATGATTTCGGAGACTTACTGGAGCGGCAGGAAGAATAATTTCCAGGATGTAGATGTGTTGTTTCTGGCTAATACAGTGACCGGTGCGGCATCGGTTTTCCGGCGCGATTTGCTGGTCGACATCCTGCCATTTCCACAAGCAGTGGGACAGGTATTTCATGATCACTGGATAGCCTGCGTTGCCCGTTGCCGCGGTAAACTTGGCTATGTGGATCAGGCCTTATATGATTATTATCAATACGGAAATAGCGTTATTGGCCGCTGTGATTTTCAAGCCAGAGGTGTGGGGGAGAGAGTAATAGATATTGTTGCGAATGCGAAATATCTCGGCAAGGCAGGTAAGTTTAAGTCATGGTTATTGCACAAACGGGTCACGGCATTAAATATTTTTCACTATGAATATCTGCGCCTGTATCTGTTTGCTGAAATATTAAAAATGCGTCTACCGGATATGCAGAAGGATGCAGAACATCATCTGCGAATGTTTTCAGCGGGCTGGTCGGCTATCTTTCATCTATTACTGGTTCATCTGCGCATTATCTTCAGAAAAGAGACGACGGATGATGCCGAGATGAGACTGGCGGTTGCCATCTTTATGTTTAAATTAGATCGTATTTATGGCCGTTTGTTTGCCGGAAGAATAGTAAAAAGACATTGTCGATCACTGGGCAGATCGAATTAATCAGTGGTTTTTCTAAAATAGTACACAGGATATTATTTTGTCAAAAATGTTAACCAGTTTTCTGGCCTTCGGCGCACGTAAAGGTTTTTTGCGTCCGGTACTTAACTACGGCCGCAAGATCATTGAAGAGTATTACATCAATGAGGCTATCCACCGGGTGGTGGCAGAGAAGATTGCAGCACTGAATCTACGCATTAGCGATTCCGAACCACAGCGATTCAACCTATTCATTCCTGAAATTGATTTTGGCAGCTTCTTCGGTGGTTATATCGCCAAGTTTAATTTTGCCCGCAAGCTGGTTGAGAACGGCAACAGGGTTCGTATTATCACGGTGGATCGTTGTTATACGAAGCGTGAAGACTGGCCTGCTGTGGTACAGAAATATCAGGGTATAGAAGATATTTTTGACAAAATTGAAGTGGCCACGGTCTTCGGCAGGCAACAACAACTGTCTTTTCACCCGGACGATGTACTGATGGCAACAACGTGGTGGACTGCCCATATTGTGAACCAGTGCCTGCCGCAGTTTAACAACAGGAAATTTCTGTATTTCATCCAGGAATATGAAGCCTTCACTTTTCCTATGGGCAGTTACTATGCATTGGCCCATGAGTCGTATTCTTTTCCCCATGTTGCGCTGTTTTCCTCACCGACCTTGAGGGACTATTTTCAGGCCCAGTCGTATGGAATTTTTGCATCCGAGAATCAGGAGGATCCAGAGAGTAAGGGGCTTCCCTTCGAAAATGCGATACTTAGCTTTGATCGAAACCTGAACGAGGACAGAAAGAAAAGCCGTAAACTGCTGTTTTATGCGCGCCCTGACGGACATGCTGCACGAAATATGTTCGAAATTGGTTTTATTGCGCTTGAGACGGCAATAAGAAACAGTGCATTTCCGGATGACTGGGAGTTTTTTGGTATCGGTGCCAGTCATAATGATATGCAACTGCCGGATGGGCGGCTTCTGAAAATGATCGGCAAACTTGGCCTAAAAGAATACCGTGAAAGGCTGCCTGATTTTGACCTTGGGCTGGCGTTGATGTATACCCCTCATCCCAGTTTATTACCGATAGAAATGGCTGCTGCAGGGCAGGTAGTAGTAACCAATACCTGTATGAACAAGACGGTAGCGGAACTGGAAAATATTTCCAGCAATTTCTGTGTTGCAGAACCAACAGTTCCTGCTATTGCAGCTGCGCTGGAGCAGGCTGTGAATCGTGTCGATGATTTAGCTGCCAGAGAATCCGGTGCACAGGTGAACTGGTCGCAGGACTGGGATCAGACGTTTTCTCCTGATCTGTTAAATCAGGTTCAACAGTGGTTTCCTGTTATAAAACTGGGTAAATCACAATAACAGGCTCAACAGCAATACTCCTGGCCTGTTTGGTGGTGATATCAGCCCATCGGATGTAAAATAATGCCCTATCTAACTCATAATCCATAATCCAGGCGCAGGAGTCGCTCTTGAAAATTTCTATCATACTGCCCGTCTTCAATGAAGAGGGAAATCTCGACGATATGAATGCTGAGATTATGGCTGTCGTTGAGAATATGGATGTAGATTATGAAATTATCTATATCGATGACGGCAGTACGGATCGAAGCTTTGAGATTCTCAGTTCGCTGCGGAAGAAAAATCAGAATATCAAGGTAATTGTGTTTCGACGAAATTTTGGCCAGACGGCATGTCTGGCGGCAGGTTTTGACCAGTCCTCTGGAGATGTCATCATCACCATGGATTCCGATCGTCAGAATGATCCCAATGATATTCCGATGCTGCTGGACAAAATTAATGAAGGCTATGATCTGGTCAGTGGCTGGCGTTTTGACCGGCAGGATGCCTGGCTGTCACGAAAACTACCTTCAAAACTGGCAAATAGTCTGATCTCAAAAATTACCGGCGTTAAACTGCATGATTACGGCTGTAGCTTGAAGGCATTTCGTAAAGAAGTAGTGGAAAATATCAGACTATACGGAGAGATGCACCGGTTCATTCCTGCCATAGCCAGCTGGATGGGCGTGCGTATTGCCGAAGTAAAAGTTAATCATCGTGCACGGGTTGCTGGCACAAGCAAATATGGCATATCTCGAACTTTCCGCGTGATCCTTGATCTGGTAACGGTGAAATTTCTGCTTCAGTATTCAGCCAGACCGCTACATTTTTTTGGTGGTATTGGTTTGGTAAGTGGCATAACAGGATTTCTGATTGCATTTGTTATGCTTATCCAGAAGTTCTTTTTTGGTGTTGCACTTGGCGACAGGCCGCTATTGCTACTCGCTGTCCTGCTTATGTTTATTGGTATACAGTTTGTTACCTTTGGTTTACTCGGAGAGCTGATGACCAGGACATATCATGAAGCACAAAACAAGCCGGTCTATGTGATACGGCAACTATTAATTTAACCCTTGGTCAAAAAACAGATAAGTCGGATCCCACATACTTCCGTAGGGGTCATTATCGTCAATTACAATGGCGGTGAAAGACTGGAGGCCTGTCTGAGTGCTCTGAAACAACAGACACGCCGACCGGATCAAATCATACTCGTCGATAATAACAGCAGTGATTTTATTGCAGAGAGTATTCAGAAAAGATTCCCTGATGTGGAGATTGTTGAGCTGGAAGAAAATGTCGGTTTTGCAGCGGCCAATAATAAGGCAGTAGATTTGCTTTCATCCGTCGAATGGGTGGTGCTGCTCAATCCTGATGCCTATGTAAAACCGGACTGGCTGGAGAAATATTTAGCGGGGGTCAGCGAGCATCCTGAGTGTTCATTCTTTGCCTGTCGCATGCTGTCGATGGACGGGCAGAGTCTGGATGGTACGGGTGATGTATATCATGTCTCCGGCGCCAGCTGGCGCCGGGATTACGGAAAACCTGCTGATCAGCGAAGACAAAATGGCGAAATATTCTCACCATCAGGTGCTGCCGCACTCTTTAAACGGGATGTTTACCTTGAAGCGGGTGGTTTAAATGAAGATTTCTTTTGTTATATGGAGGATGTAGACCTGGGTTTTAGAATCCAGTTGCTCGGCTACCGCTGTTTCTATATTTCGGATGCCGTTGTGACCCATGAAGGATCAGCTCTGGTTGGCCAGCACAGTGATTTTCAGGTGTATTATGGTCATAGAAATCTGGTTTGGGTCTATGTCATGAACATGCCATCACCCTGGATATGGATCTATCTACCGCAGCATCTGTTGTACAATGTAGCCAGTATTTTACTTTATATTCTTCGTGGCAAGACGGCTGTCATACTGCGTGCAAAATATGATGCAATAAAAGGGCTGGCCAGAGCCTGGCTACGACGTAAGGAAATTCAGGCAGAGTCCCGGGCTAGTACAAAAGATTTAAGGAAGAAGCTGTCACATAGTTTGCTTACTCCCTATCTGTATCGTGATTAATAATTATTTTTTACAGTGGCTATGAGTAAAAAAGATCTGGTTACCATTATTATCGTTAATTTCAATGGCGGCGAACTACTTGCTCGTTCCGTCAGGCAGGCGTTTACTTCGAATACGCCAGTCAAGCTTATTGTTTCGGATAATGCTTCGACCGATAACTCAATTCCACTGCTGGAGCAGGAGTTTGGCAGTGATTCACGGCTGACCGTTATTCATAACAGCAGTAATCTGGGTTTTGCGAAGGCAAATAATGTTGCGCTCGATCAGGCAGAAGGGGATTTCATTCTCTTTCTTAATCCTGACTGTTTGGTTCAGGTTGATACGATCAGTCAATTACTTGAGGTTTTTCGGCACAATGACCAGGCAGGCATGATCGGCTGCCGGGTTCTCAACCCGGATGGTACCGAGCAAAAAGGCTGTCGGCGCAGAGTACCGACCCCCTGGCGAACTTTTGTTCGCGTTCTTGGATTATCTTATTTTACACGGTCCACCGAATGGCTGCAGGGCTTTGATATGTCAAAAGAGCCTCTGCCTGAGAAACCTGTACCGGTTGATGCGATCTCTGGTTCTTTGATGATGGTCAGTCGCAGAGCTATGAATGATGTCGGTCCACTAGATGAAGGCTATTTCCTGCATTGTGAGGATCTTGACTGGTGTATGCGTTTTAATCTCAAAGGGTACTCTGTGCTCTTTGTTCCCGATGTGGACGTGATACATTTTCAGGGTTTTAGCAGTAAGCAGCGACCTGTGCGGGTGATGTGGCACATGCACAAGGGCATGATGCGTTTTTATAACAAATTCTTTCTGCATCGATATCCCTGGCCTCTGGTAATTGTTGTGGCACTTGGTGTCTGGTCGCGATTTCTTGCTCTTGTTGTTCAGCATATTTTTCGTAGTACCACAGAATTACTGCACAGGATGCTTGTTCGAGTTAAGCAATTCTTCTCGTCGGAAAGCGAAGATAAGCTCGACCCGTCATTTTTACAGTTCAAAACAAATTCTCAGCCAGCACAATCACGTGTACTGATTATGGGCGCGCGAAGCCAGGTTGGCCATTTTCTCATTCCTCGCCTGATAAATGCGGGTTATCTGGTTACCGCCACCAGCAGGAAAAAGGTGCGAAGCGCTGCTATTCATGAACTGGAATGGCGCGAACTGGATCTTTCGTCAGAAGACGAATTTAATTTGCACGAAGATATTGCAAACGTTATTTCTCTGGCACCGATCTGGTTGATAACTTCAAGAATTAGCGAACTTGCCAGCCAGGGTATGCGCCGACTGATTTTTTTTAGTTCCACCAGTCGATTTACAAAACTTGAGTCCGGCTACGAGGGTGACAGGAAGCTTGCAAAGCGACTAGCCGAGTCAGAAGAGCGACTAATTGAGGAATGCAGAAAGCATAACATCGCATGGACCCTGTTCAGGCCGACCATGGTCTATGGCTGCGGGATGGACAGGAATATCTTTTCTATTGCTGGTTTTATTCGCCATTTCGGGTGTTTCATTATGGCTGGTGAAGGAAAGGGTCGTCGCCAGCCGGTACATGCTGATGATCTGGCAGATGCCTGTCTCAAGGCACTGGATAATGAGCATACGTATCAGCAGGAGTACAATCTAAGCGGTGGCGAAACCTTGACTTATACACAAATGGTCAGGCTTATATTCGGCCTTCTAGGGCGCAAACCCAGGGTGTGCTTCGTTAACCGCTCGTTGATGAATGCTATGGCCAGTATGATATCGGTGCTGCCAGGCCTGCACCATGTTACACCGGCAATGCTTGGTCGAATGGAGGAAGATTTCTGTTTTGATCATGCTCGCGCTGCTGAGGATTTTTCCTATGATCCCAGGGGTTTTCTGGAAACCTCATACTACAGCCATTTTTCATACAGGCCGAATGCAGCTGAAAAAAATAAACATGTCCTGTCAGAGTTAAAGAAAAAGAAGATATTGGTGACAGGTGCCGGCGGTTTTATTGGTTTCTCTCTATGTCGCTATCTCGTCGCTAGAGGATGTTCAGTATACGCCGTTCTACGTGATGCAAGGCAGTTGCATGAGTTAGGAAGTCAGGTAACCCCTGTGGTGATAGATGATCTTTGCGAAGTGCATGACTGGCAGGAGATGCTTGCTGATATTGATGTAGTAGTGCATCTTGCGGGTTACGTTCATGAGCGTGCAGGTAATCTCTCAGAAAAAGCAGGACTACAGTGCACACGTTTGAATGTAGGTGTAACAAGACGGCTGGCTACAGCGGCTGCCAGTGCTGGGGTTAAACGTTTTCTTTATGTCAGCAGTGTAAAAGTGCATGGCGAGACAAGTAATCATGATGAATCAGTAACAGAATACATAGATCTGTACCCTGAAGGCAGTTATGCAAAAAGTAAACTTACAGCGGAAAATCTCCTGCGTGAGATCGAATCCACAACCGGAATGGAGACAGTTATTGTACGTCCGCCGTTAGTTTATGGCCCGGGTGTAAAGGCGAACTTTCTCAGGCTGATGAAGCTGGTCGAAAAAGGTATACCTCTACCCCTTGCTGCGGTAGATAACAGACGCAGCTTCATTTATCTGGAAAATCTGGTCGATGTACTTGCTTTGTCACTGGTTCATCCTGCAGCCGCAGGGGAAACCTTTCTTGTCAGTGATGACGAGTGTGTGTCAACGCCTGTACTTATTAACATGCTGGCAGACAGGCTGGGTGTTACGCCGAGGTTGTTCCCGATATCGGTGCAGGTAATGCGGTTGCTTGCTGCTGTGGGCGGAGAACGATCCACAGTTGACAGGCTGGTGCAGTCACTGGTCATAAATGCCACACATGTTCGCGATACGCTGGACTGGGAGCCACCCTGTTCGATGGAGCAGGGGATCAGCAAAACGGTCTACTGGTATCAGCAGTTGTATGATCCGGTACAGGCACGACCCTCTCAGCTGGCCGCCTATGCCAGCAGTTGGTGACAGAACCTGTGGGTGACGGGCTAATCATTCTTACTTTTTTCATCAGTATACTGTTGTCATGGCTGTTTACATCACGTGTTAGACGATATGCATTGAAGAAGGACTTACTGGACATCCCGAATGCCCGTAGTTCACACTCTGTTCCGACACCGCGTGGTGGCGGGCTGTCCATTATTATTGTGCTGCTGATTTCTACTGTGGTATCCCTGTTTCTTCCTGCTGCCCCGGTTCAGTTACTGGTCAGCCTGGTTCTTGCCACCCTGGCCTATGCTGTGCTTGGCTGGCAGGATGATAAGCATGATCTACCGGCACCAATTCGATTTCTGTTCCAATTATTGATAGCGGCCATTTTTATCGAATGGCTGGTCTGGAACAGGATGCTTGATTTCACACTCTCCTCCGGCGGGATAGTTGTCATCCTGTTCTCTGTCTTATGGATAGTATGGATGGCAAATCTATATAATTTTATGGACGGTATTGATGGCATTTCCGCTGTTGAAACAATCATGCTTGGCACAGTCACTTCGTTCTGGTTTGCAATGTCAGGGGCCAATAGCATCGCTATAATCTGTATCGCAGTGGCCGGGGCGGGGCTGGGTTTTTTACGCTGGAACTGGTCACCAGCAAAGATCTTCATGGGAGATGTCGGCAGCCTCGCACTGGGAGCTTTTTTTGCCATTATTGCCTTGATCGGTAGCAGTATTTTGAATATTCCCTTTATTGCTTTCCTTATTCTTTATGCTGTTTATCTCGCTGATTCAGGTGTGACCCTGCTGTACAGGATGATTAAAAGAGAGAGATGGTGGCAGGCACATCGTTCCCATTTCTACCAGCGTGCTGTTCAGTCTGGCTATAGTCATGCACAGGTCAGTCTTGCTGTTATGGTGATTAATCTTCTGCTTGCGGTGCTGGCAAGTCTGGTAGTTGCTGGTGTACTTGATGCCAATATTGCACTGCTTGCAAGCTTGATAATACTTGCTCCTTTGATGTTTCTGATAAACTCGCGCTTTAATCGTATTTGTCGTAAATAACAGAACTGCGAGACTTTTTACACTTGTCAAAAATCGGACTATACCTGAGGCTGCTCAAAACACGGTGGGCTGCACTTACGCACGACATCATTATGATCCCGATTGCCTGGATGCTGTCCTACTGGATTCGCTATAAAATTGGTGAATATCCGGATCTTTTATTTGAGAGGGCACTTCATTTACTGCCCTTAATGATACTGATACAGGGTAGTACATTCGTATATTTCGGGCTTTACCGGGGGATATGGCGTTTTGCCTCCTTACCAGATTTAACACGCATCGTTCGTGCAGTGCTAGTTTCAACTGCTATCGCTGCAGTAGTGATCTTCTTTTTCACACGTCTGCAGTATGTACCCCGATCAGTATTCATCATTGATGCCATTCTGCTCATTCTACTGCTCGGTGGAACGCGTCTCAGCTACCGTTTAGTAAAGGATCATCATCTCAATAAGGAAACTACAGAAAGAGTGTTGGTTGTCGGTGCTGGAGCAGCCGGCGAAGGCCTGGTACGTGATTTGCTGCGCATGCATCCGGCTATTTATGCACCCGTCGCATTCGTTGATGATGCGCCAGACAAGCAGGGGCAGGAGATTCATGGCATTCGCGTGGTTTCTAGCATAGAAAATATTTCCAGTGTAGCCGGGCAATGGGATGCAGACCTGATTATGCTTGCATTACCCAGTGCCAGTACCAGTCAAATGCGCAGAATAGTGGAACTGTGTGAGATGTCCGGCCTGCCTTTCCGTACCTTACCAAAATTACAGTCACTTGTTAGCGGCAAGGTCAGTATTAATGAGATCAGGGATGTACAGATTGAAGATTTACTGGGTCGGGCACCGGTTATGCTGGACCGCACAGAAATTGTAAACCGTTTGGCCAATAAGGTGGTACTGGTCACAGGCGGGGGTGGTTCCATTGGATCTGAGCTGTGTCGGCAGATAACGGCCATTGATATTCAACGCCTGGTCATACTAGATCAGAGTGAATACAACCTTTACGCTATTGAAAAAGAACTACAGCAGGCCATGCCCGATCTTGCACTGACCTGTGAACTGGGTGATGTGTGTGATGAAGCAGGGCTGGAATATCTGTTCAGGTGCTATCAGCCTGATATAGTCTTTCATGCGGCGGCATACAAGCATGTGCCAATGCTGGAGAACAAGGTAAGGGAAGCGGTAAGAAATAATATTATTGGTAGCTGGAATGTAGCCCGACTGGCTGAAAGATACAGCTGCAGTGATTTTGTAATGGTGTCGACGGACAAGGCGGTTAACCCCGGCAATATCATGGGAGCAAGTAAACGGGTCTCTGAAATCATTTGCCAGACCCTCGATGAACGCTCAATGACCCGGTTTATTACTACTCGTTTTGGTAATGTACTCGGTTCAGCCGGAAGTGTAGTGCCACTGTTCAAGCAACAGATACAAAGCGGTGGTCCGGTAACTGTCACCGATAGAGAGATTACGCGCTATTTTATGACCATTTCCGAAGCCTGTCGTCTGATATTACAGACTACTGTAATGGGGAATGGCGGTGAAATATTTGTTCTTGATATGGGGGAACCTGTGAAGGTGCGGTATCTGGCTGAGCAGATGATACGATTGTCGGGTAAAGTCCCTGAAGAAGATATTAAGATTGAATTTACCGGCTTGCGTCCTGGCGAAAAGTTGCACGAGGAATTATTTCATAGCGACGAGGATTTGACGGATACCAGTCACGAAAAAGTAATGCTCGCTCAAAGCCGTAAAACTGACTGGAAAACTCTTGAAGAGACTATGGATGCCTTTCACCAGGCCGTTGATGAATTTGATGTAGAAGCACTTAAAGCCCTCATACAAAAACTGGTGCCGGAGATGACCAGAAAGATAGCGTAACAGAGGACATAGCTATGACAGTAACAGAAACATAAGGAGAATGATTTGATTGTCCCAGTCATTATGTCAGGAGGCTCTGGCACACGCCTGTGGCCTATGTCGCGTGAGCTTTACCCCAAACAGTTCCACCATCTGCTGGGCAATGAAACCATGCTGCAGCAAACCGTGCAGCGCCTTGATGGCTTATGCGAACCCGAACAGCTGATTGTAATAGGTAATCGTGAACACCGCTTTATGATTATTGACCAGCTGGCTGAAATAGGTTGGCAAAATGCCAATGTTATGCTTGAACCCGTGAGTAGAAATACAGCACCTGCGGTAGCCATGGCGGCATTTTCGGCGCTGGAGGTATCTGCAGGGGCGACGCTGCTGGTACTTGCCGCAGATCATGTGATCAGGGATGCAGAAGGCTTTAGAGCGACCGTAAAAACTATGTTGCCATTAGCTGAGGATGGCAGGTTGATTACTTTCGGTATACCGGCGAGCAGGCCGGACACGGGTTTTGGTTATATCCATTGTGGAGAAAAAATTTCTGCCTGTGCTTTTCATGTCGATGCATTCGTTGAAAAACCGAATAAAGATAAAGCAGCTGAATATGTTGCTGCCGGGGATTATTACTGGAATAGCGGTATGTTTCTGTTTCAGGCAAAAACCTATCTGGCTGAGCTTGAAAAATGGCAGCCGGAAATCTTCGAATGTTGTCAGGCCGCATGGGTAAACAGAGAGCAGCGCTTCCATGGTTTCCAGGCTTTTGATGAAGTAGCCTTTGGCCGCTGTCCTGCCATTTCCATCGACTGTGCGGTGATGGAGAAAACCAGTAAAGCCGTTATGGCACCTCTGGATGTGGGCTGGAACGACATAGGCTCCTGGTCAGCATTATATCAGGAACTTGAACGGGATGAGTACGGCAATGCCACGAAAGGCGATGTGCTGGTACAGGATACACATGACTGCCTGCTGTATGCGCATGATCGTTTGCTGGTTGCTTCTGGATTGAAAGATGTTGTTATTGTCGAAACCTCTGATGCAATACTGGTAGCTGACCGTAGCCAAAGTCATAAGATAGGAAAACTGGTAAAAGAACTGCAGAACAATGGGCGTAGCGAAGCCAGTTTGCATCGCTGCGTATTTCGACCATGGGGTAGCTATACCGTATTGGAGAAAGATTCAGAGCATCAGGTTAAGCGGCTGACACTAAAGCCAGGTGCGGTGTTGTCATTACAGCGTCATAAATATCGGGCCGAGCACTGGGTGGTGGTAAAAGGCCAGGCAAGCATTGTGCACGGGGAAGATAAAATGCTTCTCAACGAAAATGAATCCACCTATATTCCAGCGGGCGTGATTCACCAACTGGCAAACGAAACTGAAAATATACTGGAAGTTATCGAGGTGCAAACCGGTTCCTATCTGGAAGAAGATGATATCGAACGTCTGGATGATCCTTATCATCGTAGTGGCACGTCTGGTTAAGGGTATCTCTATCAATTACAGGAACCATCATTGCTTCGTCGCATACTCCTCGCAATGACAAATTAATAGAAGTACCCTTAAGTTCCAAACTTCTTAAAAAATAATATTTTTTATACATAAACATCATGTCTGAATTTCTCCGTGAGATTACCGAAGTCAGAAAGAAGGCTGATCTGATTTATGATAAAGGGGCCATGGTCACCTGTTATGACCATCTGGCAGAAAAAATTACTGAGGGCCTGAGTGATAGCATGCCTCTTCTCTTGCCTGTCATGATGGGAGGGATATATCTCTGTGGGCAGTTGATGCAAAGGCTGGATTTCCCTTTAGAGATTGACTATCTCCATGCTACACGTTATCGCGATAAACTGCAGGGCAATGATTTACACTGGCTGGTTCATCCATCAAAGAAGGTGGAGGGAAGGACCGTACTGGTCATCGATGACATACTAGATCAGGGACATACATTGTCTGGAGTTATTGAATATTTACGCAAGGCTGGTGCTACTGAAGTGCAAAGTGTTGTCCTTACTGATAAGCAATGCCCAAGAATCAAAGAGGTCGATGTAACGTACAGAGGTGTGGATGTGCCCGACAGGTACATTTTTGGCTGTGGCATGGATTACAGGGGGTTTTGGCGAAATCTCCCCCAAATTTACGCTGTAGCAGATTCATGATACGGACCGGGTTGAATGCTATGCTATGTGATATTAGAAACCGGGAGCAGAGAAAATGCTGATAGCAATCATTGGCGGCAGTGGCCTTGCTAAACTGGATGGGTTGGTCATCACTCACCGGCAGGTGACACGAACGGAATATGGTGAACCATCCGGTGCCCTGACCTTCGGTATGATGGGTGGTAAGGATGTTGTATTTTTAAACCGACATGGGCCGGGGCATACCATCCCACCACATCGCGTAAACTACCGGGCAAATATAATTGCTCTGAAACAGGTTGGGGTAAAGCAGATTATTGCTATCAATGCTGTCGGTGGTATCGATAGCAATCTTGAGCCTGTTGACCTGGTAATACCTGATCAAATAATCGACTACACTTACGACCGTGAACATACCTATTTTGGCAGTGAGCATGGGCCGGTCAAACACGTAGATTTCACTCATCCCTATACAGAAAAATTGCGAAAAATCATCATTGATTCAGCAAGCAGGAATATGATTCCTGTTACAACTACCGGTATTTATGCAGCCACCCAGGGCCCACGATTTGAAACAGCTGCCGAAATTGATCGCATGGAGCGAGACGGTGCAACTATTGTAGGTATGACAGGTATGCCAGAAGCAGGACTGGCCAGAGAACTGGATCTGGACTATGCGGTGATTGCTGTAGTTTCCAACCCGGCGGCAGGTCGCTCAGAATCTGAAATCAGTGTCGATGAGATTACGAGTATGTTACAGCAGGGTATGAATAAAACCCGAGCTTTGCTTGAATTGGTGATTCCACAACTTTAGATTCGAGACGAATGACTAAGGACTAAGGTCAAAACTCTGGTGGGGTTCAGGTATCTGGTCGTCTTTAGTCCTTTGTCTTTTGTCCCGAATCTGTATCAGGTATTTCAACCGGGGTGACTCTCAACACCATTCCTATCTTCGGGTGATCATAGTAATTCAGTTCGCCACTCTTCATTCGCCGTTTTTCATAAATCCGGTAACTCACTGGGTTGGCAGCAGGCTCTTCATCGAGAATGGAAGGGCGGTAAACAGGCTTGTAGCGAATATCGGCTTCAAGTGTGTACTGTCCGGTAAGGTAAAAATTAATAAAACCGTCGAGGATGGGTTGTGAGGTCGGTAGCTGATCGTCATTAAAGCCAGGCTTTATGTCTGTATAGCTGACCTTCAGATCATCTGTAAGGTCCTTCCTGTTCGTGATACGGGCAATCATGGTATTTGCGGGGTCGAGCACGGTTTGTACCCAGTGCGTTGCAAGTATTATGTTTCTATCTGGGTTTTTTCGTATACGGTCTACATAGGAAGAAAAATTACTTTCCTTTATTTCATCTGGTACATCTTTATATCCATCCATGATTAGGGCAGGAAGTTTTGCCCTCGACATTTTTTTCTCATTCAGTGGAGGATTGGCAGTTATCCATTTTTCAGTTTCACCCCTGTCCTGCATGCTGAAAACTACGAGCTCAATAAGGTAACTGCGGGCTGCCTGGGCTGGCGTAGGTAGCGAAATGAAGAGCCCTGTTATAAGCAGACTCATAAGTATACGTGTATGAATTCTCATTATTTCTTTTGCATTGCCTGATTAGTGTAATGTGCAAATGATAACGGGTATTATATCAGGCCTGAAGGGCCAATAGATTATTAGGACGAATAAAGACATCATGGCTGTACGCGAAGTTTTACAAATGGGCAATCCACTGCTGTATCAGCGATCAGAGGAAATCACAGATTTTGGTTCAGCACAACTGCGTATTTTGATTAAAGATATGTTTGATACCATGGCCGACAGTGACGGTGCCGGCCTCGCCGCACCACAAGTCGGTGTTTTGCAGCGCCTGGTGATCTTCTCTGTAGAAGCCAATCCCCGATATCCCGATGCCGAAACCGTTCCGCGAACAATATTAATTAATCCGGAAATTGAAGTGCTTGTCGATGAGCAGGAAGCTGGCTGGGAGGGCTGTTTGAGTATTCCGGGTATGCGCGGGGTGGTGAGTCGTCCCTCTCAAATTCGTTATAGCGGTTACAATGAAAAGGGCGAAAAATTTAGCAGGGAAGTCAGTGGCTTTCATGCCAGAGTCGTGCAGCATGAGTGCGACCACCTTGATGGAGTTTTATATCCAATGCGTATTCAGGATATTCGACAGTTTGGATATGAATCAGCCCTGTTTCCGGATGAGGAGTGAATGGTTTCAAGTTTCAAGATGAAAAGGGAGCTTGTGGGAGCGAGCCCCACGGTGATATTTCTGATAAATGTAAAAGTCAGCATGCAATCTGACAGTATTGATCATTGTGTCAGAACTCAACCGGCATGTTAACAGATGGCCGTTGCCGGGCCAGCTGGAGGAAGTTATTCTTTTGCCCAGTTTTCATTCCTACGTAACGGGAGGCTGGGTTGCTTGTTAAGAAACCCATTCTGCTCAATGAGTGCAAACATGCTCTCATCTGAATCAGTCATAACGAAGACGGGACTTTGATACATAGGACGTCGTATGAATTTAATGTGCCAGCCAAATGTCGTCATGCGACGGTATGTAAATAGTTGTGCTTCGTTCAAATACCCCAGCGGGTCATCAGGTATCGGTTTTACCCCTTTTCGTTTTTCTTTGTACTTCATCAATTAGAGTGTCCCTGTGGTTCAATAGAAAATAACATATGGCATAAAAGGATAGATAATACGCCGCATTTCTGATTGACGGAACATGTCAATCGATTGACTGGGTAAAAAATTGCCCCGCACACCGTAAATTCTATTCTTAAACATTTTATTTTTTTTATAAACTGATCAGATTAACTGCACATAAAAATAAAAGCATGAATAGTGCCAACTTCTACTTTCAATAACTTACAACCACTTAATTTTAGAAGTGTTAAATATCCTGACAATCTCTATAGGATATGTTTATGAACCCGATAGGTTTTTCCTTTAGCACCGTTAAAAGGCGGGAACAGTGAAATGCTGTAAAGAACTCAAGATTCAGCGACCCCTGAATGCCTCAGTAGTGCAGGAAGCAGGCCTTTAACATAAAGGGTACCTCTATTAATCTTTTGCCTGCCCTGACCCCAGTTCATTCAACAATTCTTTCACCGTCTGCAGTCTTTGTTCTTCTGACGACAACTCCATCATTAAATGCAGTATCTGTGGGCCTTCCATACGATATTTTCCTTTACCGGTCTGTAGCAGCTGTATCAGTGCCATGGGTTCAATGTTGGGCTTTGGTTTGAATTTCAGTCTTCCACCCGCTTCACCTATTCTTATTTCGGTGATGCCCAGGGTCATGGCTTCAATTCTCAGTTCAGTGAGTTTGATCAGGGCTTTGGCTTCATCGGGCAGCAGGCCGAAGCGGTCGATCATTTCTATCTGCAGTTCATAGAGTTCTTCTGTGCTTTTGGCATTGGCGATGCGTTTGTACATGATTAAACGGGTATGCACATCCGGCAGGTAATCTTCGGGCAGGCGGGCGGGGATCTGTAGATCTATCTCAATAGCGGATGAGGAGTCGTTTTCTATATCTTCTGCTGAGAGTTCCTTCCCTGCTTTTAGTGAACCTATGGCACGATTTAATAAATCTGTGTACATATTAAAGCCAACTTCGTCGATGACACCACTCTGTGATTCACCCAGTAATTCACCAGTGCCACGTATTTCCATATCGTGCATGGCCAGTGCAAAGCCTGCGCCGAGATCATCCAGTTGTTCCAGTGCGTCCAACCGGCGTGCGGCATCGGCTGTGATCAGTTTCCTTGACTGTACCATGACATAGCAGTAGGCCTGGTGATGTGATCGTCCTACGCGACCTCTTAACTGGTGCAATTGTGACAGGCCGAAGTGATCTGCATGATTGATGAAAATTGTGTTGGCGGAGGGGATATCAATACCGCTTTCGATGATGGTGCTGCAGAGTAATACGTTGAATCGCTGATGATAGAAGTCCTGCATGATGTGTTCCAGTGCGCGCTCCGCCATCTGGCCATGTGCCATGCGGATGTGGGCTTCCGGGATGATTTCCTCCAGTTTTGCCTGCATGGCCGGCATGCTCCGAACCTCATTGTGGAGGAAATATATTTGCCCTCCACGACGGATCTCGCGCAGAAAACCTTCGCGGATCTGACCTTCACTCCATTCCACAACGAAGGTGCGAATGGCCAACCGCTGTCGTGGTGCTGTGGCAATAATGGAGATTTCACGCAGCCCGGACAGTGACAGGTTCAGTGTCCGGGGTATGGGTGTTGCGGTGAGTGTCAGGATGTCGACCTGACTGCGTTTTTTCTTCAGTATTTCCTTGTGGCGGACACCGAAGCGTTGTTCTTCATCAAGAATCATCAGCCCCAGTCTTTTGAAAGCAATATCTTTCTGTAACAGGCGGTGGGTACCAATGACTATGTCTACTGAACCATTTTTCATCCCCTCGATAACGGCGTCAGATTCTTTTTTTGTTCTGAAACGGGACAGCAGTTCCACCCTGACCGGCAGGTTGGCAAAGCGGTCGCGGAAATTTTCATAATGCTGTTGTGCCAGCAAGGTGGTAGGCACCAGCAAGGCGACCTGATGCTCACCGTGGACGGCGAAAAAGGACGCACGCAATGCCACTTCGGTTTTGCCAAAACCGACATCACCGCAGACCAGCCTGTCCATGGGTTTGCTGGATGTCATATCCTGGATTACATCATCAATGGCCCTGGCCTGATCCGGTGTTTCCTCAAACGGAAATGCTGTGACGAAGTGGTCATAGTGTAAATCTGCTGTCGGAAAAGCATGACCCTCGCGTGCATCACGCAAGGCCTGTACAGCAAGCAACTCCACCGCAGTATCATAGGCTTTTTTCTGTGCCTTGCGACGGGTTTTTTCCCATTCCTTACCACCGAGTTTGTGTAAGGGTGCTGAATCAGGGTGGGCGGCAGTAAATCGTGACACCAGGTGCAGTGACATCACAGGCACATAGAGCTTATCTCCGTCACGGTATTCCAGCGTCAGGAATTCATATTTTGAATTATTGATGTCCAGTGTTTGCAGACCGATATAGCGGCCTA
Source organism: bacterium BMS3Abin11 (assembly GCA_002897635.1). Lineage (NCBI taxonomy): Bacteria > bacterium BMS3Abin11. Next base: position 30,546 of record BDTD01000037.1, read on the forward strand.
CACCCTGTGTTTCATGGATCACCGGGTCACCGATATTCAGGTCTGCCAGTGAACGGATGACAGATTCTGGGTCACGTGCCGGTTTACTGCGACGGCGACGCTGAAATACCTTGTCACCGTAGAGCTGAATTTCTGACAGAATGACTAACTCGGGCTGCTCAAGTGACAGTCCTCGATCCAGCCTGGCAGCACAGAGAGCGAGTTTTTCATCACCATTGAAGAAGGCAGATGCATCCTCTACGGTGTCAGGAAAGACGCCCTGTTCATTGAGAACATTCTTCAGGTTTTCACGGCGCCCGGTAGTCTCGCATGCCAGCATTACTCGTCTGTCCGTCTGTGCAAGAAAATCAAGCAGGCGCTGATAAGGCTGTTCGGCATGAATGTCAACGTCGAATGTATCCGGCCGGCGGGTGGCAAAGCGTTGGCAGGCCTTCTCGCCGTGTTCTGGCGTTGGCCCATATTCTATCAACGGCCAGTATGTAAGCTGTTTTTTCAGCTCGTCATATTGCTGATACAGGGCCTCCGGTGGTAACGCGGGTCGTTCCGGATCCAGGCCGACGGACTGGAATCGCTCAATGACTTCAGTTTGGAAAGTGTTTGCCGTCTGTTCACATTCTTTGTCCATAATGAGCAGGCTGTCAACCGGTAGATAGTCGAGAAAGCTACTGGTATCATCGAAGAACAGTGGCATGTAAAACTCAGTGCCGGGCGGTATATTCCCCTTACTGACTTCATTGTAGATCAGTGATTGCTGCGGGTCACCGGAAAATTTTTCCCTGTAGGACTGGCGAAAGCGATTGATTCCCTGTTCGGTCATCGGGAACTCCCTTGCCGGAAGTAATTCGATCTGATTCACCGTCCCGGCTGAGCGCTGGGATTCTGTGTCAAACAGGCGGATGCTATCGACTTCATCGCCGAACAGGTCGATGCGGTAGGGTTGTGAACTACCCATGGGGAACAGGTCGATAATCCCTCCGCGAATGGCATATTCGCCGTGTTCATAGACCTGGCTAACATGGCGGTAGGCGGCAGTTTCCAGTTGAAGCCTGAATTTGTCGGTATCAAGAATGTCACCACAGGCCAGGGAAAAACTGTGGGCGGCGATATAGGCCTGTGGTGGCGTGCGCTGCATTAAGTTGGATATCGACAGTATGATGATGCCCTGTCTCTGTACCGGGAGACTGGCGAGCGTGCGCAGGCGCTGTGAAATGATATCCTGATGCGGAGAGAAACGGTCATATACCAGACATTCCCAATCGGGGTAACTCAATAGCGGAATACTGTTGTGCTGACCCATGTAGAAGCGAATTTCTTCTTCTAGCGACTGTGTGAGGCGGTTGTCGGGCGTGACAACAATTATTGGACCGCTATGCTGGTGCGCAGCAGATACGATTGCCAGCCCGAAACTGCTACCATAGAGCTCAGACCAGGCCAGTACCTGGCCTGATTTGCCTGGCAGTTGGGGATTAAAAATATCTGCCGCGACTGAATAACTACTCATAAGATGATGTGTGCGAATGCCAACCATAAAGATGCGGAATTCTACCGCTTACAGGGTGTTGATCAAAGGGGAAAGGGGATATATGAAGGATGAAAGATGTTGGGCGGTTGTCCCTGCTGCTGGCGTGGGGCGTCGGATGGGTGGAAATATTCCCAAACAGTATCTTGAGCTGGCTGGAGAGGCCGTTTTAGTTCGTACTATGAAGCGACTGGCTAGTTGTCCTGGGATATCTGGTTTATTTCTTGGGGTGTCGGCGGGTGATTCTTATTGGCAGGAGATGTCTTTTTCGGCTCCCTGGCTAAAATCAGTCTGCAATGGTGGAACTGAGCGTTCTGATACGGTTAGCCGGATACTTGATGATATGGCTGGGGTGGTGGAACAAAACGATTGGGTACTGGTGCACGATGCAGTTAGGCCCTGTATCTCGCATAAAGATATACAGCAACTGATGGAACTGGCCATACAAACAGGTGGTGGGTTATTGGGTATGCCGATTACCGATACCGTTAAACTTGCTGACGATGAAAACAAAGTTAAGAAAACTGTCCCTCGTCAGGGCATGTGGCAGGCGCAAACACCGCAGATGTTCCGTTATGGAGAATTACGGCAGGCCCTACTTAATGCAAAAAATAATGGTCTGATAGTAACTGATGAGGCATCAGCGATGGAATATGCTGGTTTTTATCCACTGATGGTAAAGGGCTGTTCCGAGAATATAAAAATCACAGTACCGGAAGATTTACAGTTGGCTGAGGTGTTTTTTCAGGGTCAGGAGTCAGGGAGTTAACATGATAAGAATAGGGCAGGGTTACGATGTACATAAACTGGTTGATGACCTGCCATTAGTGCTGGGTGGGGTAGCTATTGAGTATGGAAAAGGACTGGCCGGTCATTCTGATGCGGATGTGCTGATACATAGTCTTTGCGATGCGTTTATTGGTGCTGCCGGGAAAGGTGATATAGGCCGGTATTTTCCTGATACTGACAGCCGTTATCACAATATTGACAGCCGGGTTTTGTTACGTGAAGTGGTGTCAATGCTGGAGAAAGATGACTGGAAGATAGTCAATGCTGATCTGACTATTATCGCTCAGGCACCAAAAATGGCCCCGCATATTCCGGAAATGTGTAGATTGTTAGCGACTGACATGAAAATTGATGAGAAACAGCTGAATATCAAGGCAACAACGACTGAAACTCTTGGCTTCTGTGGCAGAGGGGAAGGTATTAGTGCTCTGGCTGTGGTGCTGATTTATAAAATAACAGAGAATATATAGCGCAAATACGGTGAGATGTTACAATCAGCCGAATTTTGATTTGACAATGTGTCGTATAGGCCCTATCTTTTAGGGAAAAGCACAATAAAAACAAGTAGTACGATAGCATTATGAACAAGTAACTTGAGAAGGTTCTCATATGGCAATCAGGTTGACCCTGACAGACTGCGATTCGATACCAGGGAAGGACAAGCTAAAGCCACGCATGGCGGCTAATCTGATAAAAGAAATGTCGGCCGCCGATGTGGAGCTGCCCGATTTTATACCGAAAGTCTCTTTAATGATCCGTGCGATCACCTGTAGCAATACGAAAGTAAAACACCGCCTGCTATTGTTGCGGCTGTTACAGGAGCCGGTGACCGGCATATTGCAGGCGGTGCATGCCAGAAAAATTGGAATAACACTTCCAGTTGCCAGTGAAGATGCCAAGTTGCTGGGTACAGTTGACGGACTGCTGCGTGATCTTATTTGTGGCTATAACGCCATTATCAAAGAAGCTCAGGACTCAATAGGTTTTATGGGCGCTGCCAGCAAATCTCAGTTTTCTGAGGCATGTTATGGTTCAATTACATTTCAAACACGTCGTCTAATGTTGTCCTATGAGTCATACCGACCAGTCCGAAAAGGTATCTGGTCGCAGATCCATCTAGTGTACAGTATTGCCCGAAAATGTGAATCTGAAACCTTTCCTGTGCAAATTGAATCCTCTGAGAATATTTACCATTCATCAATTGAGCACATATATAAGCGTGCAATCCTGATTAGTCGAAGCGACCCCTATCATTTTTCTTTTCGCGGTGTCACACGATTATTTGACTCCCTTGAAAGATGGCCGGAAAAAGTCAGGCTAACTCATGAAGCAGTCGTTCCAAAGAATAACAGCATGTTCATCGTTGATCTGAACAGTGATTTTTCGGCTGCACCTTATTTCCAGGATTCAGCTAATGTTGCAGATGACCGTTTTCTTATTCTTGATACCACGGAGTTAATGGAACGTCTGAATATGGAATTAAAATCGGTTTTGCATAGCATAGCGGGTGGTTTGAAAGGGATTCAACAGGTGCAGTACTTCGAGCGTATGGAAATCCTTCGTCATATCGTAGTCAGTTGGGGAATGCATCCTGTTCGTAAGGCTGAGCGAGAAGATCTATACATGGACTGCAAGATCGTTTTTGGTCTGACAAATATTTTCAGTATATTGCACCCCGACCTTGATGCTGATGAAGTGGATGAAATTGATTTTGACTCCACTGCTGAAATACAGATGGTGCTAGGTGCCTTTCAGGAAAGATTTGGTAAGAGCCTGGATAGAAATTCGTTTGTTTCCAGCTGGAAGATAGGCAATGAAAGTAGTGGTGGTTTTAGCCTTAGCCATACCCGCTCCAGTACAAAAGAGCTACGCGTTGGTGATATCCTGGCCTTGCAGAAAAGTGGCGAGCATAAATGGAATATCTGTATCGTCCGTTGGGCAATGGAAGGCGATGATGGTCAGCTACAGGCCGGCATTTTCAAAATAGGTTACAATGCTGAGCCAATTTCGATGAAACCACTAGAAACAGAAAAGGAATTTTTAAGGCTCGAGTATACGGCTGCCCTGCATATCCCTGAAGCAAGTTCATTTTCAAACACACACCTGATAGTTGCGCAGAAAACGGTTTATTCACCACACCGTACATTGTATATGAGAAGAAGCGTCAGGGATCATCTTGTCATTGCGAGCAATCTTGTTGTTTCCAGTCGCTCAGTCGATGTATTTTCTTATCGTTATGATGTAAAAGATCACCAACGTCCTATGTCACACCAGGATACATTACGTTTCAACAGTTATAATAAAGTTTCCATATAACTTAAGGGCACCTTTTAATCAGAGATCCCCCGACCCTTCTTCCGTAATAACACATAAACAGCTCCCTTGCCGCCATCACGAGGGAGCGCAGAGCAATATGCCAGTACCGCATCGTGTTGCTGCAACCAGTAATCTATATGTTGCTTTAATACAGGGATACCCCCCGTCGAACGATAACCCTGGCCGTGGATGATCAACACGCAACATTGCCTGGGCTGCCGGTTATGATGAATGAAACGCATACAAGATTGATGTGCCTGCGCAACTGTTTGCCCATGCAGGTCAAGCTGGCTCTCAATGGATATTTTCCCACGTTTTAGTTCCCTCATGATGCGGTTCTGGACGCCATGACCCTGATAACTCAGCTCATCATTGGCGCCAATGGTAGAACTACCAGAAAGTTGGAGTAGAGGGGAATCAAAATCATCACTGGCTGGCCTGGTCTTCGGGCGAGACTTCCTTTTGCCTGCTGTATTATTTTTCTGCTTATTCTGTTGAAGTGGTGTGATATCGGGAAATGCGCGGGACATGAATGAAGGGGTATCTCGCTTGTCAGACATAACAGGGTTCGGATTCAATATGATTATTCATGAATTGCTAGAGGTACCCTTATTCAGACTTGCCAGATAGCGTTCAGCATCGAGTGCAGACATGCAGCCTGTGCCCGCAGAGGTAACTGCCTGTCGATAAACATGATCCATCACGTCACCCGCAGCGAAAACACCCGCTACGCTGGTCGATGTCAGGTTGCCGTTGCAGTCGCTGTTGGTTTGAATATAACCACCTTTCATTTCCAGCTGGCCTTTAAATATTTCTGTATTGGGTGCATGACCAATGGCGATGAAAACGCCATACACATCAAGCTCTTTAGTCGAATCATCCTTTGTACTTTTTAAGCGGACACCGGTAACGCCGGCATCATCGCCCAGCACCTCATCAAGGACATAACTCCATGCAATATCAACATTGCCATTACTTGCTTTTTCTGTGATCTTGTCGGCCAGAATAGCTTCTGCGCGAAGTTCATCGCGGCGATGCACCAGGGTTACTTTTGATGCGATATTCGATAGATACAGTGCTTCTTCGACAGCAGTGTTGCCACCACCAATGACGGCAACCGGTTTGTTCTTATAGAAAAAACCATCACAGGTAGCACAGGCAGAAACACCCCGACCTTTAAAGGTTTCTTCGGAGGGCAGGCCAAGGTACATGGCTGATGCACCCGTACAGATGATCAGTACATCACAGCTGTACTGGCCACTGTCGCCAGTGAGTTGCAGAGGCCTGTTTGTAAAATCAACGCTGTTAATCTGGTCGAAAATAATCTGGGTGCCAAAGCGTTCAGCATGAAGTTTCATGCGATCCATCAGATCCGGTCCCTGTATGCCTTTATTATCGCCCGGCCAGTTATCGACTTCAGTTGTGGTCGTTAACTGTCCACCCGGTACCAGGCCTGTGATTAAAACAGGCTTAAGGTTAGCGCGTGCTGCATAGATTGCAGCAGTGTATCCCGCAGGTCCTGAACCAAGTATTAAAATTCGGCTGTGTCGGGTTTCAGACATTCGAGTTCTCCAGTTTTTTTTGCTATGGACTCCCTGTCCTGCAGGCGGTTCATGTAGTTAGTGTGGTATGTTACGTCATCGAAAATTGAAGGGCAAAACCAGTTCTTGTGAATATTGGAATTCCTGTTGAAATTAAACCGTTTGAGCGGCGTGTTGCCTTGCTGCCAGCAGCAGTGGCTGAGCTGACAGCGCTCGGTCATGATGTGTTTCTGCAAGCTGGTGCGGGTGTTGGGAGCGGTTATGACGACATGGCCTATACTGCTGTCGGTGTGAAGATTGTTAATGACGCTGAGACTTTGTATGGCGAAGCTGAACTGATCGTAAAAGTAAAAGAGCCGGTTGCTGAAGAATATACTTATTTGCGAGCAGATCATTTGCTGTTTTCATATCTCCATCTGGCAGCAAATCCGGAGTTGGCTAAAAGTTTACAAAACATTGGTCTGACAGCACTGGCCTTCGAAACGCTCATGGTTGACAATAGCTTACCCTTGTTGGCTCCTATGAGTGATGTAGCCGGCCGTGTTGCTGTGCAGACAGGCGCCACTTTACTCTATGCAACACAGGGAGGAGAGGGCCTGCTTTTGGGTGGTTTACCTGCAGCAGAAAGAGGGAATGTTGTTATTATAGGGGCAGGCAATGCAGGAGGTAATGCCGCAATTGTAGCTAAAAACCTCGGTGCGACAGTGACAGTGTTTGATCGTCAGAGAAAAAAGCAGGCCCAGATGCGCCAACTAGGCGAAAATGTAAGCGGTCTTTATCCTTATCCTGACGCGGTTGCTGCAGCTCTTGAACAGGCTGATCTGGTAATCGGCGCTGTTCTTGTTCCTGGTGCGCGTACTCCTCATGTGATTAGCCGAGACATGGTTATTGGTATGAAGCCAGGCAGTGTCATTGTCGATATTGCCGTCGATCAGGGTGGTTGTGTCGAGACTACAAAAGCAACTGATTATTCTGCACCAACATATATAGAGGAAGACGTGGTTCATTTTGCAGTCACCAATATACCGGCAGCTGTACCTCGCTCTGCTTCACAGGCCCTAAGTGCCGAACTGCTGCCTTACGTCAGGTTATTGCTTGCAGAGCGGGTAAAAGGAGAAGCCCTTGCAAGTGCGGTAAACATAGAACGAGGCAGGATCGTTCATCCTGTTGTAGCACAATCATTGAGAAACTGATGCCACAGGCAAAGCGAAACAAATCAAAAAAGAAAGAGCCGGTCATTACCCCAAAAGTAAGAGCTGGTTTGCGCGAGAGCATACTGTTCCTGCTTACTGTTGTTGCCATTTTCCTGCTGATTGCTCTGGTCAGTTTCTCTCCGCAGGATCCAGGCTGGTCGCACAGCACTGATACCGGTATGGTATCAAACCTGGGCGGTCGTACTGGTGCCAGTTTTGCCAACCTGTTTCTGAATCTGTTTGGCCTGATGGCCTATCTATTTCCGATTATGCTGCTTTGGCTGGTAGTCCGAATTTATCGCCAGAAATCAGCCTCCCATGCAAGGGATATTCAAACCAGGGTGATAGTTTCCGTTGGTTTTCTCTTTACCCTGATTGGCGGCAGCGGCCTGTCTCAGATGTATTTCAATTCGCCGCTCAATGCCAGCAACTATCTGGCCGGCGGATATCTTGGCGGTGCTATAGCCAGTACATTGATCCCATCATTTGGTGTAGTGGGGGGAACCTTGTTGTTGCTCGCTCTGTTTCTTTCCGGTGTGACACTATTGACCGGTTTATCCTGGTTCTGGTTGATGGACATTACAGGTAAATACACCTTGCTAGTCTATGATCGTGCCAGGGCCTTTTTAATTTCCCTGCGGGAGAAGAAGAGATCAAACAGGATGCTGGAGCAGCGTCAGCTTAGTGTGAAGAAAGCGAGGCGTAGCCAGGAGAAAAAGAAGGCGGTTCGCATCGAGCCTAAAATTGCCAGGCCTGAGCAAAGTGAGCGTAATGAACGTGAAAAGCAAACTGATCTATTTTCTCGCCCTGCTGGTGAGTTGCTGCCGAGTTTGTCATTGCTGGATCCTGCTCCGATACATGAAGGTAGTTATTCACGGGAAACAATAGAAACCCTGTCACGTATGCTGGAACGGAAACTGCTGGACTTCAATATTGAAGTGCAGGTGGTTGAGGTTCAGCCCGGGCCTGTCATCACACGGTTCGAAATTGATCCGGCACCCGGTATCAAAGCCTCACAAATCGCCAACCTGGCCAATGATCTGGCGCGTTCTCTTTCTGTCATTAGTGTCAGAGTAGTCGAAAACATTCCGGGTAAACCCTATATGGGAGTCGAAATTCCCAATGAAACCAGAGAAAGCGTCGGTTTTATTGAAGGTCTTTCATCGAAGGCCTATGAAGATGCTAGCACTCCACTGGCAGTTCTTCTGGGAAAAGATATCAGCGGCGCACCTGTCGTTGCTGATCTGTGCAAGATGCCGCATCTCCTTATTGCCGGTACTACTGGCTCGGGTAAATCAGTATGCATTAATGCCCTGATACTGAGCATTATCTTCAAATCCACACCAAAAGATGTACGTATGATTCTGGTAGACCCGAAAATGCTGGAATTGTCGGTATACGAAGGCCTGCCACATCTGCTGGCACCGGTCGTCACCGATATGAAAAAAGCCGCCAATGCCTTGCGCTGGGGAATATTTGAGATGGAACGGCGATATAGGCTTATGGCTGCAGTGGGGGTACGCAATCTTGCGGGTTACAATCGTAAAGTGGAGGAGGGTGTTAAACAGAAGTCTCCATTGATGAATCCCCTGGTAGAGCCTGGCAATGAACCTGAAGAATTAACGGCACTGCCGCATATCGTCATTATCATCGATGAACTAGCTGATTTGATGATGGTGGTCGGTAAAAAACTGGAAGAACTGATCGCAAGACTGGCCCAGAAAGCGCGGGCTGCCGGCATACATCTGGTCCTGGCAACACAGCGTCCATCGGTTGATGTGATTACTGGTCTGATTAAAGCAAATATCCCATCCCGGATTTCATTTCGGGTACCGTCAAAGATTGATTCCCGTACAATACTTGACCAGAGCGGCGCAGAAAGCCTGCTGGGTTTGGGTGATATGTTGTTTCTGCCTCCAGGGGCAAGTAATACCGTCCGTGTGCATGGTGCATTTGTTTCTGATGATGAGGTGCATCGTGTAGTCAAACAACTCACCGCTGCGGCACAGCCAGAATATGATGAGACTGTACTGGAAGAACCGGAAATGGGTGGGAATTTGACCGCAGATGGCGATGTTGGTGCTGAACATGATCCGCTCTACGATGAGGCCGTGCGTTGTGTCACCGAAAGTCGACGCGCATCCATATCCTCAGTACAAAGAAAACTGCGTGTCGGCTACAATCGTGCCGCCCGCATGATCGAAACCATGGAGATGGCTGGTGTGGTGACGGCAGCAGATACTTCCGGCAAACGGGAAGTGCTGGCACCTGAGCCGTTCAAGGATTGATAAATAGAAGAGCCCTAAAGTTTTCGGTGTTCAGTTTTCGGTTGTAAATAACGAGAACTATTCCATCATTTACTGAACACTGAACACTGAACACTGAACACTGAACACTGAACACTGAACACTGAAAGTATGAAAATTTTTACTATAACTTCGATTACAATTCTGCTGCTGATTTCAGAATCTGTTTTTGCCTCCGGGCTGGACGATCTACAGCGGTTTTATAGTGGAATAAAAAGCTATTCTGCCAGTTTCGAGCAGACTGTCAGGGACGAAAAGATGAATCTGTTAGAGGCATCCAGCGGTGAGCTTTCGATACAGCGCCCTGGGAAATTTCGCTGGCATTATACTGCGCCATCTGAGCAGCTGATTGTAGGTGATGGCAAGCAGGTGTGGATATATGATGTTGAACTGGAGCAGATTACCCATCGGCAGTCCGATGCGGCTGTCACTCAAACGCCTGCTATGCTGCTGTCAGGAGAAGGTGACCTGGCAAAAAACTTCATTCTGGAAGATGCTGGCCGGCATGACGGTCTTGACTGGGTGCGCATGATTCCGAAGAACCGGGATTCGGGATTTACCGATATCCACATAGGGTTTTCCAGTGGCAGCTTGAAGTTGCTTGAATTGCAGGACAGCTTTGGCCAGACAACACAAATGCGCTTTAATAATGTAAAAGAAAATAGCGATATTCCAGAAAAAACTTTTACTTTTACACCCCCGCCAGGTGTAGATGTCATCGAAGAGGCAGGCTAATGCATACTATTTCTTTACATGCTCCGCTAGCTGATCGCATGCGACCGCAGGAAATCTCCGAGTGTGCCGGTCAGCAGCACTTGCTGAAAGAGGGCAAGCCTATACGCCATATGGTGGAATCACAACATGCGCACTCGATGATCCTGTGGGGACCGCCAGGTACCGGAAAGACTACATTGGCAAGATTGATTGCACATCACTCAAGCGCACGTTTATTAACAATGTCGGCTGTGCATGCCGGCGTTAAGGATATCCGCGCAGTCGTCGAGCAGGCTCGGCAGAATCAGGAGATCGGTGAGAAAACGCTACTGTTTGTTGATGAAGTGCATCGTTTTAACAAAACTCAGCAGGATGGTTTCCTTCCTCATATAGAGGACGGCACCTTCGACTTTATTGGAGCTACTACCGAGAACCCGTCATTTGAGTTGAACAATGCACTGTTGTCGCGGCTGCGAGTCTATGTGCTGAAATCACTGACTGAAGATGACATCATTGAAGTACTTCAGCGTGCGATTACAGACAGGCAGCGAGGACTGGGTGATCTATTCATTAGCATTACAGATGAGGCCTTGCGACTGCTTGCAGGGCTTGCTGACGGGGATGCCAGGCGTTCCCTGAATATGCTCGAAATCGCGGTTGATTTTGCCCGGACTGTCGATGGCAGACAGCTAATCGATAAAGAGGCTATTAAGCAGGTGGCTGGGGATAATTTACGGCGATTTGACAAGGGGGGTGATGCTTTTTATGACCAGATATCCGCCTTGCATAAATCTGTCCGGGGCTCGTCTCCCGATGCAGCTTTGTATTGGCTTGCACGTATGCTTGATGGGGGTGCAGATCCTTTTTATGTAGCCAGACGCGTGGTGCGTATGGCCAGTGAAGATATTGGCAATGCTGATCCTCGTGGTCTGCAGCTGGCCCTTAATGCCTGGGAAGCACTGGAACGTCTGGGTAGTCCTGAAGGTGAACTGGCACTCGCGCAGGCAGTCAGTTATCTGGCCAGTGTTCCGAAAAGCAACGCCGTCTATATGGCCTGGAAAAAAGTACTCTCTGATGTACGTAAACAGGGTTCGCAGCCAGTACCCATGCATTTACGAAATGCACCGACAAAGCTTATGAAGGAACTCGGTGCCAGCCAGAATTATCGTTATGCACATGATGAGGAAGAGGGTTATGCCAGCGGAGAGAACTACTTTCCTGAAGGGATGAAACCGGTTAGCTACTATGAGCCGCTGGATCGCGGACTGGAAAAAAAGATTGCAGAACATCTAAGATATCTAGGAGAATTAGATCAGGCATACAGGCAGCAGAAAAAGTGATACAGATAAACCAGAACAAGCTGACAAAATTAATAGAGGTACCCGTATGAATCAGCTTATAGTAATTGCAGCCGGTGGGGCAGTGGGTGCTGTGATGCGATACGGTATGTCGAATGCGGTATATACCGTGCTGGGCAGATCGTTTCCCTATGGTACTTTGGCAGTTAACGTATTAGGTTCTCTGCTGATGGGTTTCCTGTTTGTACTGTTGATCGAAAGATCGACATTCGATGTGTATTGGCGTAGCGCGATATTGATAGGAGGACTGGGCGCGTTCACTACTTTTTCCACTTTTTCCATAGAAACACTAAATCTGATTGAGGATGGCGCGGTAACTCTGGCATTACTGAACATTCTATTGAGTGTTGCACTCTGTATCGTAGCAGTTTGGCTGGGTGTGGCTATGGCCAGACAGATATAGCGCGGAGCGAGGTACCCTTAGAATGAAAACAACGAATGTAACAGTGGTTCGAATATACTGCACTGAAGGAAAGAGCAGACTTAAAGACTTATTATCCAAATTGCATGATTATTACCAGGTGAGGGGGGTAACTGTTTTCCGCGGTATTGCTGGTTTTGGTGTTTCAGGTGAACTTCATTCCTCTAGTTTATTGGATATTTCACTCGATTTACCGCAAGTGATAGAGTTTTTTGATGAGCCGGAGAAAATTTCATGCATTCTCTCTGAGCTGGCAGGCACATTCAAACCAGGTCATGTGCTTAGCTGGAATGCTAAAGTTAACACTTGATATAAACGCTAAGGGTACCTTTATTAATCCACGAATTAATAAAGGTACCCTTAAAACAAAACACCTGAATTTCCCTGCTTGAAATAAATACCACATTACAAATAAATATGCTTGATCCACAATTATTACGAAATAATCTCGATGGCGTTGCCGAGAAGCTGGCTATTAAGGGCTTCCAGCTCGAAAAGGAGCAGTTTTTAGAGCTCGAGTCAAAACGCAAAACACTGCAGGTGCAGGTTGAAACTCTGCGAGGTAAGCGTAACGCAGAATCCAGAAAGATAGGAAAGGCCAGGGCGAGCGGTGAAGATATTCAGCCTTTATTAGATGCCGTAGCAAACCTGGGTACTGAATTAAAGGCGGCAGAGCTATTGCTGGTTTCCATTCAGGAAAGGCTGAATGAACTGCTGGCAGGCATCCCCAATATTCCACATGAGTCGGTACCGCAGGGTAAGGACGAGAGCGATAATGTTGAATTACGTCTTTGGGGTGAGCCCAGACAATTTAGTTTTGAGCCGCAGGATCATGTCGGTCTGGGTGCCTTTAAAGGGATGGATTTCGAAACCGCTGCAAAAATAACAGGCAGTCGTTATGTTGTTATGCAGGGTGAAATCGCTGCCATGCACCGAGCCCTGACCCAGTTTATGATGGATACCCATACTCGCCAGAATGGTTATACAGAGACCTATGTGCCGTACATTGTTAATGCTGAAAGCCTGTGGGGAACCGGCCAGCTGCCAAAATTTGAAGAAGATCTGTTCAAGCTGAAAATCGAGCACGACAGCTATCTTATTCCGACAGCAGAAGTCCCGCTGACTAACATCCTGCGCGATGAGATTATTAATGCTGATCAACTGCCGTTCAAAAGAGTCGCCCTTACCCCCTGTTTCCGCAGTGAAGCCGGATCCTATGGCCGCGATACCCGTGGCATGATTCGCCAACATCAGTTTGAGAAGGTGGAATTGGTGCAGGCCATCCGAGCTGAAGATTCCTGGCAGGCGCTGGATGAACTGACATCCCATGCGGAAGGCATATTGCAGGCACTTGATTTGCCCTATAGAGTCGTCAATCTGTGCGGTGGAGATCTGGGGTTCGGTGCCGCCAAAACCTTTGATCTCGAAGTCTGGCTGCCCGGTCAGCAGGCCTATCGCGAAATATCTTCATGTAGCAACTTCGAATCCTTCCAGGCCCGGCGCATGCAGGCCCGCTGGCGTAACCCGGAAACCGGTAAGCCGGAACTGCTACACACCATCAATGGTTCTGGACTGGCTGTCGGTAGAGCACTGGTTGCCGTAATGGAAAATTATCAGCAGGAAGATGGCTCTATCGTTGTTCCGGAGGTGCTACGTAGCTATATGGGCGGGGTGGAGAAGATTTTGGTTTAAAGAAATTGCTTTTAACCGCAGAGGACACGGAGGTACACAGAGGTTTTTGGATTATTGATCCATTTCGATCGACGCTCCGTTTGTAGGTTCGAATTTATTCGGACATAAACATGTCTGTGCATGTTCAGGCTTTAGGCGTGTAAAGGCCTTTTGTGCGAATGAATTCGCACCTACATGTTAAAATTGAGATTTAACGAATAAAAACCTCTGCGTACCTCAGCGTCCTCTGCGGTTACACGATTTCGGCCTATTATTTAGCCGCACCGAGTTTTGATTCCAGCGTTTCAAGCAGCACATCAAACGGCTTGATAAATTTTTCCAGGCCTTCATCTTCCAGTTGCTGTGCGACGGCTTCCATATCTATACCCAGTTCCGCGAGTTGCTCCAGTACTGCTTCTGACTGTTCAAGGTCATCTTCAAGGCGAACAGCAGGTACGCCGTGATCCTGATAGGCTTTCAGCGTTTTTAGCGGGATGGTATTGACTGTGTTAACACCTATCAATGCCTCGACATACATGACATCTGAATAAGATGGATCCTTGGTGCTGGTGCTTGCCCAGAGTAACCGTTGGGGCTGCGCACCTTTGCTGGCCAGGGCCTGCCAGTCCTTGCCGCTGAATAGTTTTCTGTAATCCTGATACGCCATGCGTGAGGCGGCAATGGCAGTTTTACCACGCAGATCAGTCGTATCTTCCAGTGCAGAGAGTTTTTTATCGACCAGCACGTCTATGCGGCTGAGAAAAAAGCTTGCGACCGATGCAATTTTTTCTATTGACAGACCGGCATTTACCCTGTTCTGAATACCGGCAATATAGGCTGCCGCAATCTCTCGATAACGTGAGATGGAAAAGAGCAGGGTGGCATTGACATTGATACCGTCGGCAATCAGTGTGGTAATAGCTGGCAGACCCTCTTTTGTGGCAGGTACTTTGATCAAAACATTAGGCCGGTCTAGCATTTTCCACAGACGGCGTCCGGCGTGAATAGTTTTCTCCGTGTCGTGTGCATAGTGTGGAGAGACCTCCATGCTGACAAAACCATCCTGACCATTGCATTCGTCATATATCGGCCGCAGCAGATCTGCCGCCTGCTGCAAATCTGCGATGACCAGCTTTTCATAGGCACTTCGGGCATCCGTATTCTCAGACGCCAGTTGTGCAATAGCTGTATCATAATCATCGTGATCGAGGATCGCTTTTTTTAGAATGGCAGGATTGGACGTCACACCGGTAATGCCGTCATTGTTTATGTAGGACTGGAAATCACCATTATTAAGCATGCCACGGTGAATATCGTCTAGCCAGATGCTCTGACCAAGAGTTTGTATTGTCTTGAGTGGGTTTGTATTAGTCAATTTATTCATTTTATGTGGTTTGCTGTGAGCTTCAATAGCTTTTAGATTAACATGTTCTTTGTTTTTTACCACAGAGGATGCGGAGGTTACAGGGGATAAGAATGTTTAGAGTATATTCAGCACAGAATTCAATAGATGCCCATATCGTCAAAGGGCTACTTGAACAGCATGGCGTATCTGCGAGGATAGATGGTGAGTATCTACAGGGTGGGATAGGGGAGTTGCCACCAATGGGACTTATAACAGTCAGTGTTGCAGAAGAAGACTATGACAGGGCTTTAAGTCTTGTGAGTGAATATGAAACTAAAGAACTATAGTGAGTATTTTTCTTTTTCTCTGTGACCTCCGTATCCTCTGCGGTAAAAATTTTCTTAATTTCGGACTGACACAACCATCAGTACAACAAACCCCACAATTGCAGCAATAATCAGAGCAAACGACATCCAGTCACTGCGACTGCCTTTTGGGCCGTTCTCCATCCAGTGTTTGGTAGCAGGCCACATGCGCCACAGTAACATGACTAGCACAACAGCCAGCGTGATTTTTAGAAATAGACCCATCAGGACGCCTCTTTTAATTCATGAATAGTCATATTAAATTCAGAGCCTTGTAGCCTGTTACAACAGACATGTAGGTGCGAATTCATTCGCACACAGAAATGCGTAAAATCACCTGTGCGAATGAATTCGCACCTACATATGTCCAGGGAACCTCTGATTAAATGCCATAATTCTGGTCTACAGGCTGATTCACAATCCGCCGTACCCGGGGAAATAGAACTGCCCCGGATTTTCCACAATAAAAAACCCCGGCCTGAGCCGGGGTTTGGTTTAAGCGAGCGATTTAATCGCTGCTCATAATTCCGAGGATATTCAACAGGCTGATAAAGATGTTGAACAGGCTAAGAAAGATGCTGTAGGTAGCCATGATGTAGTTGGTTTCTCCACCGTTGATGATGCGACTGGTATCAAATAGAATCATGCCTGACATCAGCATAATGATGGCGGCTGAAATAGTCAGTGTCAGAGCGGGGATCTGGATAAACAGGCTGGCAATAATCGCCAGTACGATCACCATCATGCCGGCAAACAGGAATCCACCGAGGAAACTGAAGTCTTTTTTAGTGGTTAGCGCGTAGCCGGACAGACCCAGGAAGATGATGCCGGTGCCGCCAAGAGCGGTCGCAATTATCTGTGGGCCATTGGCCATAGCCATATAGACAGTAAGGATAGAGCCAAGGCCGAATCCCAGCAGGCCGGTGATCAGGAAGATAACACCGATACCAGCAGAAGAATTAGCTGTTTTTGGCAGGACAAACATGCCTAGAACTATAGCGACAATAACAGAAATCAAATATGCCATAGGCGGCATGTTGATGGACATTGATACCATTGCCATAACGGCACTAAAGGCCAGTGTGGCTGACAGTAGCATGTAGGTGTTTTTCAGTACTTTATTGGCTTCCAGCGTGTTCAGTCGCGGGCGGGAAACAGCAGCATAATTCGGGTTCATTATCTAATCTCCATAACGTTTACAATATAGTCTCATACAGACTCATTCTACTGATATATATAATGAGGGTAGAGTTCCATGATTTCAAGAAAAAATAAAGGGGTAATATCACCACTATTGTCATAATATTGCCACGCTAATCTTGTTTCCTGAAGCGAGTTGAGGCAAACTCGCGCGCAATACGGAGAGGTGGCAGAGCGGTTGAATGCACCGGTCTTGAAAACCGGCATGGGTTTGTAGCCCATCCAGGGTTCGAATCCCTGCCTCTCCGCCATACAGCCTGGTCTCAGTAGGCCGTCTCTGTGGTCTACTGAGAACCTTAAAATAGATCAATTAATTAAGGAGCCTCTGATGTGTATGCCATATCTCTGGCTTACAGGCTGACTCACAATCAAGGCGCAGCTTTGAAAGCATGCCTGGGCCTGGTGAAAAGTTGCAACTCAGAGTGTGAATCAGCCTGTAAGCCAGAGATATGGCATACACATCAGAGGCTCCTTAGCCCACTCTAGTCTGATTTTCCCCTGTAAGCGCTGGTCTGTCTCTGATTTAGGCAAAACGCAAGGCTCGATCCGGCACTATTCCAATCTCTCCCAGGGCAAAGACTCATAAAAAGACTGCACTACAGGATATATCAAATCAAAATCCGGCAGGTCGCCGACTATCTCATCGGCAAGGGTTGGGTATTCAGCCTTTGATCGTTTTCGTATTTCCTCATCTCGAAATGACTCTGCCTGAGGGTAAATTCCTCTAGAGTGGGCTTTTACTATCAGGCTATCCAGAATCTTAGCTTTCACCACAGCATCCAAATCAGGGAATTTTTCTATCAGCAGGAAAAGATCAAAAACATCCTGACGTCTGTGCCTTCCCCGCTTTAGTTGCTGCAATACTGATCGTATTTTCTCCGCGATTAGGTCAATGAGAGTGTAAGCAGTGAGTATCCCATCTCCGCCGATACTGAATTCATCGATATTGGGCATTAACTCATTCAGACTATAGTCGATGTCTATAGCTGTAGGGCATCTTCCTGCCAATAAGCGTTTGTATTTTTGCTCATGTTTATATGCATACCCGATTTTCATCTTAATTGATGGAAATTGGGCATCAGACTTATTAGCAGGCTGAACTTTGCAGCTTTGGATTTTGCATTCCAGGTCATAATCGAGAGACTCTCCCATTATGGCCATGCTTTTATTCAGCCTATTGGCTATCTCATCCTTGTTAATGTCCCCCAACATCTGATTAGTGGAAAAATCGATATCCCTGGTATAGCGATGGCTGTTATATCGAATAGCTAAAAGAATTCCACCTTTGATTACCATGCTGGACTTGAGTGCTGGCTGGTTGGCGATGCCAGACAGGATGATATGAATAGCTTCTCTGAATTGCCTTTGATCCCCTTCGGGGACATCATTGACCCAGTCTTTAATATTGTGTTCTTCAATCAACGACAATCACCCTGACTAAAATAAATTAATTGACAGGCACCACTTCTCAGAAAATTCCGGGATGTACTCCGCAGAGGCGTCTAATTTTCTTGAACCTCCCCGTTGTACCTGAGAGAGCCACCCATCAATAAGAGGGTGCTTCAATTTAAGCTTTTCATCCAGAATGTATCCTGCCCGAACTTTATCTATGGGACGACCATGATTTGTCACCTCATCGACGATAAGCTTCAAATAGGTCTCCGCATGCTCCTCATATACCTCAAGTACATGGCCAATGCCTCCACAAAGCTCCGGGTTTCGAAGCATATCGAGAAAAGTTCGACCAATGGTCGACACACGGTAGGGCTTATCCCTGATATTTTTATAAGCACCCAGGTGGATGCTATTATGTCTATGTACCTCAGTTCGGCCAATTTTTACCATGTTGATCTTGCGTAACTCAGGCAAACCATTCTTTAGATATATCGCCAGGTCATCACCCAAATCCTTCTGCATACGATCAACGGCATATTTTCTCCACTCTCCTTTGCCAGGAGACGAAAGAAATAGTTTGCCGGGTATTCGGTTGGTTAGGCCGTGATGTGCCATGGCACTGAGATGGGATACATAGCAGAATGGATCTACCGAGCAGACAATCTCTTCTGATGGGGCATTGCTTCTTCCCAGAATACTAAAGACCGATTTACTGGAAAAGCTTTTGTGGGGATCCAGAATTCCATCATCAAGCAGGTTGTTAAGTGCAGTGGATAGTGAGCGCGAATCAGGGGAGTCCTTTTTGATGGACTGTATGGGTTCACCTCGGAAAGATTTTGTCTGGTATATACGATAAACAATTACCGCTAATTGATAAAATGTGACAATTGGCTGATTTAGCTCAGACAGGGATAAAGACAGGGCTTTTGTTAATTTCATTACAGCTTACCAATGATATACGTCCTCAGGACGTATATCATTGGTAAGCACTGATTGTCAAGTTTATAAGACGTTAAATATAGTAACAAAATTTTCATTAACTTGACTAAATTGATACTTCATCAGTATACTAATGTCCTAAGGACATTAGTATACTGATCAATAACCCTTTTTTTAGTTGAAATTCATTTCATTGCACCCCAGGCCCGTACTTGCGAGAATGACCTTATAACGAATAAGAGATAATGAACGGGCAAACCTTCCCTGACGTTCTAATTCCCTGCAACAACAGAAGAAAGAAATAAACGTGTCAGAATTTAAAAACATACAGGAGCTCGAAAAACGTCTCTGGTCAGCAGCGGATCAACTGCGTGCGAATACGGGGCTGACCGCGCACCAATTGCTGGGCTTAATTCCATTTAGGTAAACCACCGCCTCTGGCGGTGAGACAAGAAAAGGCTCAGCCGTTCCGGTGTGCGGAGTAGATAATGGCCTCTCTTTGAATCGGCAAGTTCTATAGGATGCCATTATGAGAGAGTAGCAACGACAAGCTCACGTTAAACATTATTGCAGATATCACGTAGTGTTTATCCCAAAATATCGTAAGAAGTCGATATATGGGACGTTAAGAAAAGGATATTGGAGGGATCTCTCGAGACCTGTGTCGTCAAAATGGGATTGAACTGGTGGAAGGCCATGCGATGGATGATCATGTGCATATGCTGTTGATTATTCCCCCGAAATTCAGCATAGCCAATACGATAGGGTTTCTGAAAGGAAAATCAGCGATACGGATATTCAGAGAATATTTACAGGTGAAACGGAATTTTACAGGAAGGCGCTTTTGGACCCGAGGCTACTGTGTCAGTACTGTGGGATTAGATGAAGAGATGATCAGCATCTACATCAAGAATCAGGAACTGGAAGAAAAACGCCAGGAGCAAATAAGATTAAAAGTAGTTTAACAATAGCCCCTTCCAGGGGCTTTCACCATACCACCCGCTTTGCGGGTGGTCGTTGATTCTCCTGCGCTATTAGTTCTTCTTCCAGAAAATCCAGGTCAAACCTTTGTGTTTTAAATATCAGCGAATACGGGGTATAAAGCCGTTGACCTGTGTCATATAGTGCCGATAGGTTTCACCGAACTGGTCGATCATCACCGCTTCTTCTCGCCGCGCCAGTCGTCGATACATCCAAAACAATACTGGCGCCATTGCCAAAGTAATTAACGTCGGCCACTGGATCAGAAAACCGAATATCACCAGAAAGAAACCAGTGTATTGCGGATGGCGTACGTAGCGGTAGATACCATTCGTGACAAGATCACTATGGGCGAGATAAATTTGTCGCCATCCGAGTGTGACAACAATCACGCCGGTCGTAATCAAAACCATACTTAGTGTCATCACTACATACACCGCCCATTGCATCGGCAACAACCCGGTCTGATTTAACAGATAGGCCCACAGGTGACTTTGCTGGTGGCCGAATAAGCCGGGTGAAACATCTGTATAGGCCGACAGGAAGTAAATAGTCAGCGGAATACCAAACATTTCGGTGAACAAAGCAATAAAAAATGCAGCACCCATACCTGCGCTGCGCCAGGCAGGCGCACCCCTGGGCCGCACAAAACCCAGCAGGAAAGCAACAAAAAGTGCAACGGCACCGACCATCATTGGCCAATTGCCGTACCAATGGTTAAACGAAATATTTTCCTGGTGGTTCATGACCGGACCAAGTAGCGTAACAACAAGACCGCCAAGGGCGAGCACAACAACCAGAACCAGCAACAGGTTTGGCCATTTTAATTTTTTTGCATCTATAGTCATCATAAATACTGCAGTATATACGCTAGCCGGTTTAACGGTTGATTTTTATTTCGTGGCAAAACGTATGGTGACGTCAGATTTTTGGGTCAGAGTAAAAATTCTAGGATGAAAGAAAAAGAGAAGAGTTTTTACTCTGACCCCGAGTATTTTGTGAGAGACTATAAAGGCATGTTTGTAAGAGTTTGCCATAAGGATCAGGGCCTCCACTTTACTGTGGTAGATATACTGCGGGATGACAAGGAACAGGAACTCAAGCTGATTCTTGACCTGGGGGTTATTCAACACAGCAATTTGAATAGTGAGCAGGCCTGGGTTGTGATTGCCGAGAATCTGCTTGCATCGGAACTGGTGGAAAACGAGAAATGTTTATTGGCCCGGGATATCGCAAACTGGCTGCCGCCACTGTCCCGTGAATGTCTGCTCAGTGTCAGAGAAGAAGATCTCCGCCAGCTGTCAGCATTTTGCCCAGAAGATGCATCACAGATGCCTGTCATTCCCGCTACTTTGTCTGAGAATGACCCGTTAACCATTCTCGCTGACTGGCTAAATAAGGACTGAATTGCGTTAAGGGAAGATCTAAGCTAATCTTCGCCGTCCGATTTTTCTCAATTCGGAGAGGTGGCCGAGTGGTCGAAGGCGCACGCCTGGAAAGTGTGTATACGGCAACGTATCGAGGGTTCGAATCCCTCCCTCTCCGCCATTAAAAAAACCGGTTCTGCGGACCAGTTTTTTGCATCAGAGTGCCAGTTTCTCGGGGTCTCCAGCCGCGATTCAAGTGTGCCCTTCAGTGCTCTGTTACTACGCTTCATTAATCCCAGATTCAATGAGCCAAAGAAGATTCCTTGATCGCTCTGATTTCCATGTTCGCGGCTGGCAAACCTGGGTGAAAATCAATCAATTGATCTGGTAAATAATTTTACTGCACGTATGTGTGTTATTTAAGCAATAATATACAGTAAAGACGACATTAAATATTGCATAAATTATTGTAAGAAATAAGATATTTTACAAAATAATACATGGCATAAAAGAACAAAACTACAAAATATAGTGTTTGTAAAATCAGCAGGAAAAACTATAATTCACAATTCACAGCATAGAAATGATGCATTTTACAACGACTTTTATGCATTCAGGATGCAGAGGAAAAATGAATGAAAAGTGATAATGTCGTATGGCATCAGACTGCCATCACGCGTCAGGACCGTAATAATCTGCATAATCATGAAAGTATTATTATATGGTTTACAGGCTTGTCGGGAGCAGGGAAGTCAACTCTGGCCAACGCCCTCGAACAAAAACTGCATGCTACAGGCTGCGCTACTATTGTACTCGATGGCGATAATGTGAGGCACGGTCTCTGTGGTGATCTCAGCTTTTCCACGGATGGCCGTGAAGAAAACATACGCAGAATTGGTGAGATGTCCAAGCTGTTTATCGATGCTGGCGTCATTGCCATCACGGCATTTATCTCTCCCTTCCGCCATGACCGCAGACGTGTGCGAGACCTCGTCGAAGAAGGAGACTTCATTGAAGTGTACTGCCGCTGCTCGTTAGATACCTGTGAAAAACGCGACATCAAGGGGATATATAAACTTGCGCGGAGTGGTGAGATTAAGGAATTTACCGGAATATCATCGCCATACGAAGAGCCTGAGCAAGCGGATATCACGGTAGATACTGATAAGCATAGTATTGAGGAATGCGTTGATCAAATAGTTACTGAGTTAGAGGGTCTGCAGTTATTTAATAAGAAAACTCCGCTCAACGAAGTTGTTTGATTTATATGTGAGAATCCAAAAGTGCCTGGATGCGCAAAAGAAAAGAGGGGGGGCCCTCCCCCCTGGTTTAAACGCTGTTCTAATGTTAGACCAAATGCCCTTCGGGCTAATGAGTCACCCTCATTCCTTTAGGGCGCCTCTATTATTTAAACTTGTACCGGGCCATTACCCAGAACTTATCGGTGTCGAAGCTGAAACCATCGCCACCATCTGTGAAGCTGGCGTATTTCACCAGTCCTAGCCAGTTCTTTGTAAACGGTTTTGCAAACAACATGTCCCACTCACTTCCATAGTCGCTAACGCCGCGTATCGTTTTGTTAGCCTGAAAGTTGTGATACGCCACGACAAGCTTGGACTTACCGATTAAACCCTTCACCACCAGGGTGATGCTGGTATCCTCGAGGCCACCGACCGGAGTCGCCGTACCACCGGGGGCACCGACAAACTTATCGGCCCAGCCATTAAAAGCATGTATCGTGGCCAGAGGAGTCTGAAGGGAATTCACACCATTACTTCCAAGAACCTCCTGTCCCACTTTCACAACCACTGGTTTGCCACCCACTTTGAATGCGCCACCAAACTCGATGTTGTAGTAATTATTGCTAGACAGCCTCGGGTCGGCATCGGCGGTGGGGTTTTGATTTGCCCACTCCAGTTCGTATAGTAAGCTGAACCTGTCGCTGGTTTTTTTCTTACCCACGAATCGCAGACCCCAGGTATCTGAATCGAAGTTAACGATGCCCGGTGTACCCGGGGTGCCCACGCCCTCTTTGAAGGGGGTCTTAGGATTGTCATTAAAGTCCAGCAGATAGCCGTAACCAGTCAGCTTGCCGAGCGGGAGTTTATAGGAAACGTTGATAAGATGGGAATTGTCCATATCCCACTCGTCGAATACCGAGTTTGGACCGAAGGTACGGATCACTTTATCAAGGTATACATATGATGCACTAAGGTTTTTGATCGAGGAGTTGTCGATCCGAAAGGCTTCATAGGTCTGGAAGTTCTGGCGCCAGACGATGTTGCCCACCCAGCGGTGGTTGTTGTAGATGATGCTTTGCCGTCCCACCTTGACCGTGGTATTTCCGTTACAGCCTCCGGGCGCGTTCTTGCAACCGCTTGTTGCACTGCGCCAGCCGAGGTAGGCTTCGTTGAACTCTACGAAATTGTTATCCGGGATAGCGGAATAGCCCGCACGGATGCGGGAACCGGCTGGTCCTGGTGGAAAGGTCAGGTCGTCGTCGATGTTTAATGCTTTGTCTTTACCCATCGTTGTGTTGGCCTCGAACTCAACTCGGCCATAGAACCCGTTATATCGGGCCGTGCTATAACCTAGCTTGGTACGTATGCTCCACAGGCTGGCATCACCAGTGCCAGCCAGGGGTGATGCGGCAGGAATCTTGTCCGATACGTTTTCATACCTTAGTCGTAAGGAAAGGTCAGGTGTGCCACTTTTGAGTGCACTGCTGAAGTTTTTCGTTTCTTTTAATCCCTTGGGGTTCAATTCCCCGCAGCTTGCTGCGAATATCATCATTCCGGCGTAGGCCGGAATCCAGTGGTTCTCGAGTATGGACACCGGCCTGCGCCGGTGTGACGCGACGATGTTAATACCCCGTCAGCTTGCTGCGGGGTAGTTTACTGGACACCCGATCCTCGGTACGGCATGGGTTATCCGCCATTACGTTGCTCCTGAGCCCTGTGCACAGGTGCGGCTGCACCTCGCCGTGGGGCCGGTCTCTGTCACGTTTGAGTCTTCCGATGCTGGAAGAGAGCTTGCGTGGTTTCTCGCACCGCCGATGTCTCTCGGGATGACGTCTACTCGTGAGCCAGTTGCAGCAGCACTTGGTTTATCACCGGAGGATATAGAGACGAGGGCACCCATCCAGGTGATTTCTGCTGGTACCTCGGCCATGGTTGTCCCGCTGTGCAGTCTTGACGCGCTTCGACGCAGCAAGCTTAATCTCGAGGCGTATACTGCACTGGCGGCCGAAGGTTTTCCTCCCCTGGTCTACCTGTTCTGCCACCAGACGCATCAGCCCCAGAACGACCTCTGCGCAAGGTTTTTCTTCGAGGCGCACGGGGTGCGCGAAGATCCGGCGACGGGGAATGGCGCCGCCTTCCTCGGTGCCTACCTGTTGGAGCATCGATTTTTTCCTGAGTCCAGCCTGTCCGTACGGATTGAGCAAGGCTACGAGATTCGACGACCATCGTTGGTCATGCTGCGTGCACGAATGTTCAACGGGGCTCGTGAGGTAAGCGTTGGCGGCTATATCATTCCAACGGTACAGGGAGAATTGCTTTGACACAGATATCAATGGCATGCTGTCACGGACGTACAACATGAAATCCCCATTATTGGTTGCGGTCGTGCACTTTTCATCGGGGTAAACGAATAAAATGTTCAGCTTCGTCCAGTACAAACTGTTTGAATGCCTGTGCCACTGGAGAAAGTCGTTTTCCAGATCTTTGCACGATATGCCATTGGCGCATGATGGGAAAATCTTCAACATCCAGAATCGTCAGACGACCGGTTTCCAGTTCCAGTTCCAGCGTATGGATCGAAACAATACCCAGTCCCAGCCCGGCTTCCACCGCCTGTTTGATGGCTTCGTTGGAACTCATTTCTATGCCGGTATGGAATGACACACCATGTTGTTCAAAAAAACGTCGTATTGCAATGCGTGTACCTGAACCTGCTTCGCGTACAACGAAATGTTCATTCTCGAAGTGTTTCAATGGAATATTGCTTTCTTTTGTTAGTGGATGATTGGCTGGGGCGATTATTACCAGTGGATTTTCCATAAAAGTTTCTGATTTAACATCTAAACCTTCTGGTGGCTGACCCATGATGACCAGATCAGGCACATTGTTATCCAGCTGGTCACGCAGGCTTGCCCGGTTGGTGATGTCCAGGCTGATGGTGACCCCTTCGTATCTTTGTGAGAAGGCAGCCAGCAGGCGGGTAGCAAAATGACTGGCGGTTGTAGCGACGGAAATAGCCAGTCTTCCTGATTGAACACCCTTAAGCTCCTTTACCACGACCTCTGCTTCATCCAGTAAATGGCCAATTCTCTGGCTGTAGGTGAATATTTCATGTCCAGCGGGGGTTAAATGCATTTTCTTGCCGATCTGTTCAAACAGGGGCAGGCCGATCACTTCTTCCAGCTGTTTGATCTGCATGGAAACGCCAGGCTGGCTCAGGTGCAGTTCCTCAGCTGCACGGGTGTAACTAAGGTGTCGTGCGGCAGACTCGAATACCCTGAGCTGTCGGAAGGTGATATTCAGGGCCATGAGACTATTAGCTTTGAAAAAGTAGATTTTTTACCATAAGTGATAGCTTATCATAACAATCAAAAACATTGAGTGTTAATTATGTTTGAATGGAATTATAGTAGCCATCCCTGGAAGTCTGTTGGACTTAGGATTGAACTGGTTACGACCACCCATGTCAGACAGACTCCTGGCGAGAGGCGCTGATGCCTGAATCAGACTGATTTTTATAAAAGGAGACCATTCAATGGCTTTATTAGACCAAACAGGTCGTTATTCAGACCTGAGTTTGAACGAAGATACCCTGCTTGCTGACGGCAACCATATTCTGGTTGCATACACCATGGAACCGGCAGAAGGCCATGGCTATCTGGAAGCAGCGGCTCATTTTGCAGCTGAATCTTCAACCGGCACCAATGTAGAAGTTTCCACTACTGACGATTTTACCAAGGGCGTAGACGCACTGGTATATGAAATCGACGAAGCCGGAGGCACCATGAAAATCGCCTATCCTAATGAGCTATTCGACCGTAATGTCATTGATGGCCGTGCCATGATCGTTTCATTCCTGACCCTGACGATTGGTAACAATCAGGGCATGGGTGACATCAAGAACTCTCAAATGTACGATTTCTACGTTCCGCCTAAGATGTTGCAGCTGTTTGATGGTCCTTCAATGGATATCTCTGACATGTGGCGTATCCTGGGTCGTCCAATTAAAAATGGTGGTTATATCGCCGGTACTATCATCAAACCTAAATTAGGTTTACGCCCAGAGCCATTTGCACATGCTGCTTACCAGTTCTGGCTGGGTGGCGACTTTATCAAGAATGATGAGCCTCAGGGCAACCAGGTTTTCTGTCCATTGAAGAAAGTTATTCCTCTGGTTGCAGATGCTATGGCTCGTGCACAGGATGAAACTGGCGAAGCTAAATTGTTTTCTGCCAATATCACCGCTGATGACTACCATGAAATGTGTGCCCGTGCAGATTTCGTACTGGAAACCTTCGGCGAGAATGCGGCTCATGTTGCCTTCCTGGTTGACGGTTATGTTGGGGGACCTGGCATGGTAACGACCGCACGTCGTCAATATCCAGGTCAGTATCTGCACTATCATCGTGCCGGTCACGGTGCAGTAACATCACCTTCCTCAAAGCGTGGTTATACAGCCTATATCCTGGGCAAAATGGCACGTCTGATGGGCGCTTCCGGTATCCATGTAGGTACCATGGGCTACGGCAAGATGGAAGGTTCTCAGGATGACAAGATCATTGCCTACATGATTGAGCGCGATGAGTGTCAGGGGCCTGTCTACTACCAGAAGTGGTACGGCATGAAACCAACGACTCCAATCATCTCCGGTGGCATGAACGCACTGCGTCTGCCTGGTTTCTTCGAGAACCTGGGTCACGGCAACGTCATCAACACGGCGGGTGGTGGGGCATACGGACATATCGACAGCCCAGCTGCCGGTGCGAAATCGCTGCACCAGGCATACGATTGCTGGAAGCAGGGCGCTGATCCGATCGAATACGCAAAAGAGCATCATGAATTTGCCCGCGCATTCGAATCATTCGAGCACGATGCCGATACATTGTTTCCAGGCTGGAGAGACAAACTGGGCGTTCACAAGTAAGCAAAAGCGAATGCTTCAGTGATAAAGGACCCTCGCTATGAGCGGGGGTTTTTTTCTCTCAAAAAGTAAAAGATTTTTCACAAGGTGTTTGAAAATGACTGATATTGATATCGAACAATATAAAATCGAGCAGGAACCTTATTATGAGGCTCAGGCTAATGAAGTAGATTTATATGCAGCGGCTTATGAATCGCGTTTGCCGGTAATGATTAAGGGGCCGACGGGTTGTGGTAAGTCACGTTTTATAGAATTCATGGCGTGGAAGTTGAAACGGCCGTTGATTACGGTAGCCTGTAATGAAGACATGACGGCCTCTGACCTGGTCGGGCGTTATTTACTGGACGCCAATGGCACGCACTGGCTGGATGGCCCATTAACCACGGCGGCTCGTATTGGTGCTATCTGCTACCTTGATGAAATCGTCGAAGCCCGTCAGGACACCACCGTTGTAATTCATCCGTTGACCGATCATCGTCGTCAGTTGCCGCTCGACAAAAAAGGTGAACTGATCAATGCCAATCCTGATTTTCAACTGGTGATCTCTTACAACCCAGGTTATCAGAGCCTGATGAAAGACCTGAAGCAATCTACCAAACAGCGCTTCACCGGCATGGACTTCGATTATCCTTCTGCCGAAGTTGAAGCCATTATTGTTGAAAAAGAAACTGGTATCGATAGCGATACGGCACTGAAACTGGTCAAAATTGCTGGGTCAGCGCGTAACCTGAAAGGGCATGGACTGGATGAAGGTATCTCCACACGCCTTCTGACCTATGCCGCTTTACTGATAAAAAAAGGCATCAGCCCGGTAGATGCCTGCCGTATGGCACTGGTACGGCCTATCACCGACGACTCCGATATCCGGGCTACCCTGGATTATGCTATAGACGCTGTGTTTACCTGAGAGTTTTTGTTAACCGCAGAGGACGCAGTGGTTCACAAGGAACCCCTGCGTCCCCTGCGGTCAGAAAATAACTAACAATGAATACTGAAGAATTACAAGCCTATCGTGATGTTTTGAAGTGTGGTTTCAAGGACCTGGATGAAGTCTTTGAAGATTGCATGATTGATGCTAAGGCACATTTATCTGAGCAGGGCATCAGGGACTACCTGAAAGGGGCATCACTGATCTGCATGATTGGTCGTGGTTTTGAGCCGGTGTTGGTGTATCTGGAAAAAATGCCACAGCTTGCTACCAGGCTGGGAGAGCGGACTCTAACACTGGTTTCACAGATGGTCTGGGATATGTCGCGCACTCCAAATGGCAAGGCTATCCCGCCGTTTCTGCAGACCATCGCTCAGGCCTCGCGTCGCCTGGGCAGTGAAGAACAGCTGCAGAAGTATATTGAAATAGTTACTGATATGATGGAGCGAACTACCGGTTCCGTGCATGGATTTCAAACAAGTATCCCCAGTCCCGGTCTGCCTGATCTATTGAATCAGATGCCCTATCTGCTGAATGAACTTTCTCTTGAAGGGGTCAAAAACTGGATTGACTACGGCATTAGCAATTACGCTAATCATCCTGAGCGGCAGAAGGATTATTTCTGTCTGCAGTCTGCCGATAGCCGTGCCATTTTGCAGCGTGAGCGCCATGGCACGTTGTTTATCGACAATGAGCGTAAACTTGATCTCTATATGCGCGGCCTGTGGCAGGATCCCGAGCATCTTGTGCCGTATTCTTCGGGCTACGATGAGCTACGTAAGCCGATGCCCTATTACGATGCCTATGGGATTCGTGTGCCGGATGTTTATGATGACGAAGGTGAGGTTAAGGGTATTAACCGTTACCGTGCAGTGCTTGCACACATCGCTTCCCACCGACGCTGGACGACAGCTATCATTGCTGATAACTACAGCCCGTTCCAGCGAGTAGCAATAGAAATTCTGGAAGATTCACGCGTTGAATACCTCGCCATGCAGGAATACCCGGGCTTGCGTAAACTGTTTCTTGCCCTGCATCCAGTACCAAAAGAAGGTGATTGCAAGCAGGAGGAAGAATCCTGTATTCGCCACCGTCTGACAATGTTGTCGAGGGCCATTCTTGACTCGGCACATGGGTATAAAAACCAGGATCTGCTCGATTGTGTCGAAAGTTTTCATCAGCTGATGCAATCTGAAGATACAGGTACTGCAGAAATGGCCAGCCTCGCTGTGAACTATGTTGCCCGTACCCGTCGTCAATCCGACCAGTTAGCAAAGATGTACTTTACCGATACGGTGGTAGATTACCGTGATGATAACCGTCACATGTGGGTATTCATCGAAGAAGGTGATGAAGAGGAAATGTTCGAAGAAAAGCGAAAGCTGGAACCAGAAGAACATGAACCGAAAGGCCTGCCGCCGCGCCATTATCCTGAATGGGATTATAAGACGAAAACCTACCGACCTGACTGGGTCAGCCTGTATGAGAGCCTGCACCCTGTGGGTGATGCGCGTAAGATAGACAAACTGCTGGATAAACATCGCGCGCTGGCCAAGCAACTGGAGCGGATGCTGGAAATGTTGAAACCCCAGCAGTATGTGCGTATCCGTTATCAGGAAGAGGGCAGTGACCTGGATCTGGATGTTGCCATTCGCTCATTAATCGATTTCAAGAGCGGCTGCACGCCTGATCCACGCATAAACATGAGCTACAGGCATGATGGTCGGGATATTGCCGTGATGCTGCTGCTGGATTTATCTGCTTCACTGGCTGATGTTCCCGATGGCTGTGAACAGACCATCCTTGAATTGAGTCAGGAGGCGGTCGCCTTACTGGGCTGGGCCATCGAACAGCTGGGTGATTCCTTTGCCATTGCCGGTTTTTCCTCCAATACCCGGCACGAAGTGCGCTATCAGCACATCAAGGGTTACAGCGAGAGCTGGGATGATACGGTAAAGGGCAGGCTGGCTGCTATGGAAGCGGGTTATTCCACACGTATGGGTGCGGCCCTGCGACATGCAGCGCATTACCTCGGTGCACAGAAGGCAGAAAAAAAACTGCTGCTGGTACTCACTGATGGCGAACCGTCAGACATCGATGTCGATGACCCGGAGTTGCTGATCCAGGATGCTCACAGGGCGGTACAGGAACTGGATCAGCAGGGAATCTACACCTACTGTATCAATCTCGACCCATATGCCGATGATTACGTCGCCGATATCTTCGGCAAACAGTACACCGTCATCGACAAAATTGAACGCTTACCAGAAAAACTGCCTAAGCTTTTTGCGGCATTAACTTCATAAAAGGTTAAAGGCTGCTTAATCGCAGAGATGCAGAGTGCGCAAAGGGAACCCAATAAATTTTCACTGCATACTTTACGTCTTTGTGGTGAAAACATCTGATTCCCAGATTCAGCCAATAATATTATCAAACAATTACAAAGCTGCGGATAATTTCTCTGAATAAGAATGTGCTCTGTCAATGATCAGGTATCTAGCCGATACAGTCTTCAATAAATATTGTCATGATTTTTTCTATCTCATCACGGCTATCAATCAAAACCTGTACGCATTCGGCATCCAGCTTCTTGCCCGATAGTCTTTTTAGCTCGTTAAAAGCCTTATCAATATCCCATGCATTCTTGTAGGGACGTTTGCTGGTTAGCGCATCAAACACATCAGCGGTAGCAACAATCCTGGCTTCTAGCGGGATGTCGTCGCCTTTCAGATTACTCGGGTAACCTTCTCCATTAATGGCTTCGTGGTGATAACGAGTAATATTTCGCAGGATGTCGAGATACTGGATAGATGAAAGATTAAAATTTGCAATCATATGATCAATGATTTCCAGACCTTTATCCGAATGGGTGTCCATGATCTTTCGTTCTTCTTTGTTCAGAGGGCCTTTTTTTTGCAAAATGTGATCGGGGATCGTTACTTTCCCGATATCATGCAGTGGTGCAAACATTAAAATGTGTTCCACATATTCATCACTTAACTGATGTCTCTCTGCAAGCTTACGTGCAATCATCTGAGAATAGCGCGACATGCGGTCAAGATGGATGCTGGTTTCGGGATCGCGCTGGTGGGTGATGTGAGTTGCTGTGCTAAGCGCCGCTGTCAGTGAACGCAGGGCTGACATTTCATCAATCACCATCAGTGAAATCAGACGTGCAAAGATATCCAACCCATCAAGAACTTCCTCTGAAAAAACATCTGCTTTGTAGGAATTAAAGAAAACAAACCCAAAAAAGTTTCCTTTATAAAATATTGGCAGCGTATAGCTGGCTGCATATCCTTGGCGACCGATACGCTTAGTGTGTTCATGCTCGCCATTCTCAAAGGCCAGCATATTGTTGATGATCCGAGGCTCACCCTTTTCCAGTATGGATTTTAGAGACGGTGCGTCATCAAGAGGGGCCTGGTAGTGCGAAAGAGGATCATCCTCACCACTGCTGTGTATATAGCTTTTTAACACCGAAGTTGCTGGGTCATAAATGGTGATTGCAATTCTGGCAATATCAAGACAATACCTCTGAATGACCTTGTGGCAATGAACAAGCTTATCGCTAAGGCTGTTTTGTCTGTTCAGTGGTTCGAGAACGTCTTTATGTCGCATCTAAAGCCTACTGTGATTGAATAAACGGGCTTGTTGCTGCTGTTTTGTACAAAAAGTATAGCAGGCAATAATAAAACTATATATCCACAGTTTGTTCTGGGAGTATTAGTGCCCTGCAATTAACATGGTTGTTTTCCGGGGTTCTGCCACCCCAGAAATTGAATATTCCAGTATGTGCTAGAATTATAGTTAATTACTCAATTCTCAATTCTTGTCAGAATCGTCGTATTTATCAATATTCCTGTCGCCGGTTTCCTTTTGCCCCTTTACATGGAAAGTTCAACAGACAACAGTTAAATGGTTACGTAGTTTGAGATGGTCATCAGGACTGATTAATTGACCTCACCAAACCCGAATGTAATATAGGCAAACGGTCCCTGATATTTCCACTTGATATCGAGGTTGTCGCTAACATCTTTAAGTTTGGCATCTGCCTCGTTGTATACATAAGCGATGCCAAAACCAACATTCTGCCAGGGCCGGAATTCAGCGCCTCCCATCGCATCAATGATTGTACCTTTGAAATCTTCACCTATGCTAAGGCCAATACTACTGAAACGACCCTCTAGTGACCATTTTGGAGACAATGCCCTGGTAAAGTAAACCCCGACTGTGGGTAGGGGGTAGGTTTCATCAAAAGCAGTATATGATGCAACGGTGATACCGGCGACTGAAGCATCCAGTGCCGATTTTAGTGAAAGAGCTGAAAGACCAAGATCAACTCCAAATTCAGTAGTATCATTTCGTATAAAGGACCACCCAACCGCAGCCGACGCAAGACTGCTGTCAAAGCTTGCAGTAATCGTTGTTCTAGCAGGTACTGTGATCGGCCCAATCGGTACCCCTATATCAAAGTCGGTAGATGTATCCCGGTTAACTGCCCAGTAACCAAAATTTAGACGGAAGTGGTTGGAGATGCGCCATATGCCCTTGATGGCAGCAGTCGTTGCGTTGTCATCAAGATAATCTTCGAAGTCTTGCTTTTGATCACCGACCTGGACACTGGTATCGATGCTGGGAAAAAATGGTCCAATCCGGAATGCCAGCCTGTCGTTTAGTGTCTGGTTGATGGGGGCAGCCTGGGCTGAAACAGAAAATAGACCAAGTATGATTACAGATGCGAGTAAATCCTTTTTCATTCTAATTCTCCAATGGGTATTTTATGGTTAGCGTTCAAGAAAGGACTCACAATTACCTGAGATTCGTTATTCCGGCATATGCTGGTATTCAGATGATACAATTATATACTGTATTACGTCATTCAGGACAAACTGGCCTGATGTTGACCTGACTATTTCAAATTCTACTCTTTTTTGAATGTGTTGGTCGATTCAGCTTGAGCATCTGCCGCTTGTGGGCTCCATTTACCTGCCTTCATTTTATCGCTCAATGGTTCAGGAATACGATCGACAGGAGCTGGCGGTGGCGTCGATCCGGGCACTGCCAGGACTGATCTGCTGACACCGTTGCCAATATTGAGGAACTTGAAGGTGCCCTTCATGGAGTAATACGTGGAATAAGTCTTATCTCAAACAGTTTCGGCCAGTATTTCCCGGTCACAAAAAGACGATCTCCCTCTGTGTCATAGGCAATGCCATTAAGTACATTTGCCCTGGCTCCAGACGCATACTTTTTAAGCAGGCCGGCAAGGTTGACAACACCAGTAACCTTACCTGTATGCGGTGAAATAATTACAATTTGATCAGCACGCCAGACATTGGCGAAAATTTTTCCTTTCACTATTTCAAGTTCATTGAGATGTTTTACCGGTCTGCCATATCGGGATACAGAAAGACGGCTGGTTTCTTTGAAAGTAACGGGATCTAGAAACCGTAAGACTGAAGATCCATCACTTATGATGAGTTGATCGTTGTAAGTGGTAAGTCCCCAGCCTTCACCCGGATAGTTAAATGTTTTTATGAGATCAAAGCTGTCTGTATTGTATATAAAAGCTGTGCCAGTTTTCCAGCTTAGTTGTATCAACTGCTGTTTATAGTTGGTTATACCTTCAGCAAAAATTTTATTGTCGATTTTTTTGTTTTTTATAATATTTCCAGTTTCCAGCTCAACTTTTCTCAGGCTGGAATAACCATATTTACCGGTACTTTCGTACAGGTAACCCTCTTTAAAAATTAACCCCTGAGTAAATGCTGTGGGATCGTGTGGGTATGTGTTAATGACTTTGTAGTCATAGAGTAATAATTCTTCTGAGGATGCGATGCCTGAAAAGGAAAAGAACAAAAAAACAGGGTAAAAAATCTTTATCAGATAACCGGTATTTTTCATGAAATTTAATGCAGATATGGTAACAATTATGATGTTTTCAAACGTAAATAAAAACCGTAAAACGTAATGCATCTCTTATCCTACAACATCATCCCGCGAATCATGAAGTAGATCAATGCTGCCATTCCACCAGTGGCTGGTACAGTAATAATCCAGGCAGCAACAATCCTTTTAAGATGAGAGCGCTTAACAAGTTCTGTTCTGTAGACTTTACTTAATTTTTTGCGCTCTTTTTTCATCAAATGTGCCCTGGCTGAATTTTCTTTTAACTGTTTCAGCATCACATTTTTTCTTTCCAGAGAGGCTTCATCAAATTCATCAAGGAATCTCTCGACTGCTACCGTATCATCATCTTCATGGTGATGCTTGATCTCTTCAATCATTCCGCTGTAACTGGATTTCAGGTATTCACGTAGAAAGCCAACGCCGAATATGCCGCCAACAGCAATATGTGTTGAACTGACAGGCAGGCCGAGCTGTGAGGCGATAATGACGGTGATGGATGCCGCCATGGCAACACAGAACGCACGGGTTTTATCCAGATCTGTAATCTCTGATCCAACCGTTTTAATGAGCTTTGGCCCATACAGGGCGAGACCGATCGCTATACCGGCGGCGCCTATCATCATTATCCAAAGTGGAATACTGGCTTTACTGGTGACGCCACTACCACCGATGGCCTCCTTAATGGCAGCAAGCGGGCCAACGGCATTGGCAACATCGTTTGCGCCGTGTGCAAAGCTGAGGAAGGCGGCAGCAAATATCAGTGGAATAGTAAAAAGTTGACTTATGCTTTCCTTATTGTTTTTTAAAGTATCGGCAGACCGTATAATTACAGGCTTGAAGACTATATAGACTGCAATAGCAATGACTACAGAAATTCCTGCTGCTGTCAGAAAATCTACTTTCCAGATATGTTTCAATCCCTTCAGTAACAGGTAGGTTGAAAAGGACCAGGCCATGGCCATCAGCAGCAGTGGAACGATTATTTTTGCTGCGGCCAGTTTGTTTGTGCGGTAGGTGATTTTACGTTTGATCAGGTACAGGAATGCGGCGGCTATCAGGCCGCCCATAACGGGCGAGATAACCCAGCTTGCTGCGATCTCTGCCATTTTGTCCCAGTTGGCAATATCTATGCCGCCTGCCGCAATTCCCGCACCGAGTACGCCACCAACAATAGAATGCGTGGTGGAGACGGGTGCGCCCATTGCGGTGGCAAGATTGAGCCAGACCGCACCTGAAAGCAGGGCAGCCATCATTAGCCAGATAAAGGTATCTGTATCTTGAATCATGCTCGGGTCGATAATGCCTTTTTTTATTGTACTGACGACATCACCTCCGGCAATCAGGGCGCCGGCCGCTTCGAAGATGATTGCAATGATAATTGCCCCGGTAAGAGTCAAAGCCTGTGAGCCAACGGCCGGGCCAACGTTGTTGGCAACGTCATTTGCACCGATATTCATTGCCATATAGCCGCCGATAACGGCAGCGGTCACCAGTAAAAGTCTTCCATCGCTGCTGGCAGTGGTAAAGTAGATGGATATTATGATAACAATCAGGAACAGCAGTCCGATGCCTGATCGTGTTAATCGCTCCTGTGTCTGGTTTTGCATTAAGGGATCTTGATAAATGTGTTGTTTGTGTGCCGAAGTTGTGTATCTTGATATAAAATGTTTTTTTTTAATTATACCGAAATGCCTACTATACTATTTCTGAATATTGGGAAATTGCAAAAATTATTCTACAATTTTCTATTTCTTTATCTGGATGCGAACATGATTATCTTCTTTGAACTACAGCCGTAGTTTTAGTGGTTGGAGAGGATGATGACGAAAAGATAGAAATTACCATTCCTCAGAACTATCCCAGTGCACTAAGCAAGAATCAGTACTGCGCGTGCTGACAACTTGCTTCTTATCCCACCGCTGACCTGATAGAATTCGCTTCCAGTCCGTTCCTGACTATCATTCAGGTGAGTTTCACAATTATTATCTACAAGCACCCTTATCCAAAATCCAGAATGGAAGACCTTAATCCACTACACAATCAGCTCAAAGAAATGAAAGGCCGTGTACAGTCTTTGAGGGGGTATCTTTGACTTTGACAACAAATCAGAGCAGCTGACCGAGATACTTCGTGAACTGGAGAGCCCGGATGTCTGGAATGATCCAGAAAGAGCGCAGTCACTGGGGCAGGAACGCGCCAGGCTGGAAGCAGTAGTCGATGTCATCCTGATGCTGGAAAACGGCATCGAAGAATCCTCAGAATTACTGTCAATGATAGAGGAGGAAAATGATGAATCCATGCTTGAAGATGTGCAGAACGATCTAAATCGATTGCAAAGCAAACTGGAAGAACTGGAATTTCGCCGGATGTTTTCCGGCAAGATGGATGCGAATAACGCCTGGCTGGATATACAGTCAGGTTCGGGAGGAACCGAAGCACAGGATTGGGCAAATATGCTGTTGCGCATGTATTTGCGCTGGGGGGAACGCCAGGGTTTGAAGACTGAGCTGATGGAAGTTTCTGAAGGTGAAGTGGCGGGAATCAAAAGTGCCACCATTAAGTATACCGGCGATTATGCCTTTGGTTATCTTCGAACAGAGACCGGTGTCCATCGTCTGGTCCGAAAATCCCCATTTGATTCCGGCAATCGGCGCCACACCTCATTTGCTTCTGTTTTTGTCTCGCCGGAGATTGACGACAGCATCGAAATTGAAATAAACCCTGCAGACCTGCGTATCGATACCTACAGAGCAAGTGGTGCCGGTGGTCAGCACGTGAATAAGACAGATTCAGCCGTACGTCTGACTCACATCCCTACCGGTGTCGTTGTACAATGCCAGAATGACCGTTCACAGCACCGCAATAAGGCACAGGCCATGGACATGATGAAAGCACGCCTGTATGAACTGGAAGTTCAGAAACAGCAGGAGGAGCAGAAGGCGGTAGAGGAATCCAAGTCGGATATTGGCTGGGGTAGTCAGATTCGTTCATATGTACTGGATTCATCACGCATCAAGGATCTTCGCACAGGCGTTGAAACAGGCAATACCCAGGCTGTACTGGATGGAGATCTTAACCAGTTTATAGAGGCTAGTTTGAAATCCGGACTTTAAAGGGCACCCTCTATTAATTCATGAATATTCATCTTACATCCAGAATCGTCCTTCTCTGTGTTAAGAATCTTCGCAATAGCTAGCTATTACGTGCGATCCTTGCCTCAATATGAACGATTTTGCATGCAATCTGATCTATCCATAATTAATAGAGGTGTCCTAAAGTATTACTTCCACAATAAATATTAATGAAAAAGAGTTTATGACCGATACTACTCAAAACGAAAACGAAAACGAAAACGAACAGATCAAATTGCGCCGAGAGAAATTGACCGCGATGCGGGAAAGTGGCGTTAATCCATTTCCTAACGATTTTCGGCGTAATACTGTTGCAGCTGAAATTCTGGCCCGTTATGAGGGCAAGGAAAATGAAGAACTGGAGGATGAACAGGTACGGGTAAAAGTTGCTGGTCGTATGATGTCACGGCGTATCATGGGTAAAGCCAGTTTTGCGCATGTTGAAGACATGTCAGGGCGCATTCAGCTTTACGTGCAGCGCGACTCACTGGCGGATGGATTCTATAATACCTGTTTTAAAAAATGGGACATCGGCGATATTATTGGCGTGGAGGGTATTTTGTTCCGGACTAAGACCGGTGAATTAACCATCCGTGTTGATGGTATTCAGCTACTGGTCAAGTCATTAAGGCCGCTACCAGAAAAATACCATGGCCTTACAGATCTGGAGATGCGCTATCGCCAGCGTTATGTTGACCTGATCATGAGCCAGGCATCTCGCGATAGTTTTCGTAAACGTACGCGCATTATTTCGCTGATTCGTGAGTACCTGACAGACAGGGATTTTCTCGAAGTAGAAACACCTATGATGCAGGCCGTACCCGGTGGAGCGGCGGCACGACCATTCAAGACTTTCCATAATGCACTGAATATCGATTTGTTCATGCGCATCGCACCGGAACTCTATCTAAAAAGACTGGTAGTGGGCGGATTCGAGCGTGTATTTGAGATCAACCGTAATTTCCGCAATGAGGGCTTAAGCACTCGTCACAATCCTGAATTTACCATGGTTGAGTTTTACCAGGCCTATGCTGATTATAATGAACTGATGGATTTGACAGAAGATATGCTGCGTCATATCACTGAAACCATCCAGAATAAAAATACCGTGGTCAGTTATCAGGGCGATGAATATGATTTCGGCAAGCCCTTTACCCGCATGACCGTCAAAGAAGCGGTGCTTAAATATAACAAACAGCTGTCAGCTGATCAGCTTGAGGATAAAGATGCCCTTCGTAAATATGCAGAAAGCCTGAAGATTCCCCTGCGTGACAGCTACGGGGTGGGCAAGCTGCTAATCGAGATATTTGAGAAAACGGGTGAACACCTGCTAAAAGATCCGACATTTATCACCGCTTACCCGGTAGAGGTTTCTCCCCTGTCGCGCAGAAATGACGAAGACCCGGACGTTACCGATCGTTTTGAATTATTCATCGGTGGGCGCGAGATTGCCAACGGTTTTTCCGAACTGAATGACCCGGAAGATCAGGTCGAGCGTTTTCGCGATCAACTGAAACAAAAAGAAGAAGGTGATGAGGAAGCGATGTCCTACGATGCAGATTTTATCCGTGCGCTGGAACACGGCATGCCACCAACCGCTGGCGAGGGTATCGGTATTGATCGTCTTGTGATGCTGTTCACCGATAGCCCGTCGATTCGCGATGTATTGTTATTTCCACATATGCGGCCCGAGGCGGAGGGATGACAGAAAAAAAGGACAAAAGACTAAGGACTAAGGACAAAGGAAATCAGTTCAATGCTTTTGCTTTATTCATTTGTTTTTATCTTTCGTCCTTAGTCATTAGTCCTTCGTCTGCAGTCCAATGATCCACCCCTTAGAACTCTTCATCGGCCTTTCCTACACGCGCGCTAAACGGCGTACCGAGTTTATCTCATTTATCTCCCTCGCCTCTATGCTGGGCACGGCACTGGGTGTTGCTGCACTAATAACAGTGCTTTCTGTAATGAACGGTTTTGGTGAAGAACTGAGAAGCCGGATCCTGTCCGTCGCGGCCCATGTTACGGTGACGGGGTTTGGCGGTGAGCTGACTGACTGGCAGTCGGTTCAGCGACAGGTAGTTACCGATAAAGGTGTTGTTGGCAGTGCCCCATACGTGCTGGCTCAGGGACTATTGACGCAGAAAGGGAAGAGCAGCGGTGTGATGGTGCGTGGAATATTGCCTGCAGAGGAGTCGACTGTTTCCAGTCTTGGCGAAAACATGAAAGGTGGCAAGATCGAGCAACTTGCTGCGGGTAAATATCGCATTATTCTGGGTCAGGAACTGGCCTGGTCTCTGGGTGTGTGGGTAGGCGATAAGGTAACGCTAATGGCCCCTCAGGTTTCAGTTACTGCGGCAGGTATTTTACCTCGCATGAAGCGATTCGTTGTTGCGGGCGTGTTTGAGGCTGGGATGTATGAATATGATAGTGGTCTGGTGTTGATTCATATGGCTGATGCACAGAAGCTCTACCGACTGGGCAAAAACGTGACGGGCTTGCGACTGAAACTGGACGATATAGATGCTGCGCCACTATTTTCTCAGGAATTAGATAAACAACTGGGAGCACGCTACCGGATAAAAAACTGGACCCAGGAGCATGTCAGTTTTTTCCGTGCATTGAAGATTGAACGTAATGTTATGTTTGTTATTCTGATGCTGATCGTTGCCGTTGCGGCCTTCAATCTGGTTTCCACTCTGGTCATGGTGGTGACTGACAAGCAGGCCGATATTGCAATTTTACGCACACTGGGGATGAGCCCGGCAAACATCATGTCTGTGTTTATATACCAGGGCATGATCATTGGCCTTATCGGTACCTTGCTGGGGCTGCTTGGCGGAATTGTCCTGGCGATGAATGTTTCAGCTATCGTCAGTGCCATAGAAGGCTTCTTTCAGGTCCAGTTTATGCCGCCTGACCTCTATTACATCTCTAGCTTTCCCTCCCGCCTGGACTGGAATGATGTGGCCACTATTGGTGTGTTGTCATTCGTCCTGTCTGTACTGGCGACCCTGTATCCTGCCTGGCGCGCGAGCAGAACTCTGCCGGCGGAGGCATTGCGCTATGAGTAGTTCCTTATGAGTAATAAGTGGGTCCTGGAATGCACGGATTTACACCGGATATTTACCGAAGGCCCGGCTGATGTCGAGGTGCTGAAAGGCATCAATTTTTCCGTTGCAGCAGGTGAACAGGTCGCCATCATTGGTAGTTCAGGTTCCGGCAAAAGTACCTTGCTGCATTTGCTGGGAGGTCTCGATGAACCCAGTTCGGGAACAGTATATGTTGACAGTATAGACATCAATTCCCTAAAGCAGGCTGAACGTGGGCGGTTGCGCAACCGTTGTCTGGGTTTTGTCTACCAGTTTCATCACCTGCTGCCGGAGTTTTCCGCACAGATAAATGTCGCCATGCCACTGTTGATACGCCGTGATGACAGTAAGCAGGCGATGCAGCAGGCTGCTGAGATACTTGGCCGGGTCGGTTTATTACATCGACTACAGCATAAGCCCGGTGAGCTGTCCGGTGGTGAGCGACAGCGTACCGCACTGGCACGGGCAATGGTGACAAAGCCACAGTGCATACTGGCCGATGAGCCTACCGGTAACCTTGATCGGCGAATGGCAGAATCGGTCTATTCTCTAATGCTTGAGTTGAATGAAGAAAAAGGAACGGCTTTAGTGATTGTTACTCATGATCAGGGACTGGCCGAGAAAATGAATAAGATTTATACACTTGATGATGGAGTGTTGACAAACTGAAGTTTCGAGCAACAAGAGACCTGGAGCCTGGAACTATTTTTATCAGGCACAGTCATCTTTGGTGACACAGCGACGCTGCCTGCGTTTCTCCCAGTTTCGTATGGCATGTATACGCCACAGGGCCCTTGTTGCCAGGTAACCTGTCAGGGCAAGCAGACTTCCGAGTATAAGAGAACCCAGCCACAGGGGAATGGCCTGTGACATCAGCCAGCTCATGGTCATTTCATGAATATTGACAAAATCCTTTCCCAGTATTTTGGCGCCCAGCATATAACCGGCACCATAAAGAGGTATCCATGTTACCGGATTCGAAACCCATACCAGTGATACTGAAATAGGCAGGTTAACCTTGAAGATAATCGCCAGCATTGCTGCAAAAAGCATTTCTAATGGCATGGGTAAATAGGCTGTGAAAAGTCCTATTGCTACAGCACCAGATACCGTGCGCCGGTTAAGGTGCCAGAGACAGGGGTTACCGAAAAAGCGATGGAATGGCCGCAATTGTGATGTTTCGTGGAAACTCTTGCGGCTAGGGAGGTAACGCTTAATAAACTTCCTGGGCATCATTTTAGTATATCACCCGAAAATCAGCTTTTATCTGATTTATGGTGATTTATCTGTAGGACCGGGGTAAGAATCTTACCAATCATATTTCTGGATACAGGTATGACTACCTGAGGTTGTGAATTTGAGTGTTACAACTGTTTACATAAACCTGCCAGGCTTCCTGTTTGAAGGCCAGGGCTAATAACTGGGGTGATGGTCTATGAGTCTCAAACTATGAGTCTCTAAATCAGATGAAAAAGTTACCGCTTGGTCAGTCACTTGTAGAGTCTAAATGGATCGCAATGCAGCGTAGGTTTTTGTGTAGTTTTTTGTTGCAGTGCCTTTTATGCTGCAGACTTGTCCTGAGAAATTCAATGAATGTTTTTACCTTCGAAGGCAGATAGGTTTGCTGCGGATAGACGGCATAAATACCCATATTATTAACTGAATATTCAGGCAGTAGATGAATCAGGTCTCCCGAAGCCAGATGGTTGTTAACCAGAAAACAGGGTAGCAGGGCGACGCCGAGGCCGCGGAGTGCGGCAATCATTATGGAATTATCACTGTTCGAGCGCAAATTGCTGTTGATACGTATCAGGCTCTCGCCCTCGGGTCCATTGATCCGCCAGTGCTGCTGATTATGTGAGTTGCTGTACTGGATGCAGTTGTGTTGCTTTAAATCCTGAATTGAATGAATCGGCCTGTTTTTCTTTATATAGTCAGGGCTGGCACAGAGGACTGCACAGGTTGGGATCAGCCGTTTGGCGATTAGTGCCGAGTCAGGAAACTTTGCACCGATGCGTATCGCCAGATCATATCGTCCCTTGATAAGATCCACATACCTGTTGTCGTAAACAGTATCCAGCGTTACGTTTGGATGCTTATCAAGGTAGTCAGCCAGCATGGGGGCAAGAATCTTTATTCCAAAATCTATTGGAAGCGATAGACGTAACCGTCCGGCATCGGCACGTGCTTCACTTCGTATGCTTGTTTCCACTTCATCCAGTTCATCCAGAATCAGACCACATTGCTTCTGATAGGTTTTTCCTTCCTGAGTGAGTATGATCTGTCGGGTCGTACGACTGAATAATCTGGTATCAAGTTCTGTTTCCAGGGCGGAAATGTGTTTACTGACCATACTGGGTGATATTTGCAGAATATCGGCCGTGCGTGAAAAACTCAGTGTCTCGGCTGCGCAACAAAATGTCTTCATTTTATTAAACTTATCCATAAACTTCCCTGGCCTCGTAAATGTTCGAAGTGTTACCAGATTGTATACCAAAATTCTGATTGTTTCAGATAAAGAAAGAATGTCTTTATTTAAATGCTATTGATACCAGCGGTCGGGAAGATCATTATTCGTTACAGAAGTTACTGTGTATGTTTAAAACAACATTGTTGCATATACGATACTGGCTCCTTTCGGGTATCCGAGGTGGTAAAAAGAAAGAGATCTTCGGGTGTTGCTAAATCACTATTTAGGGGTATAGATTATGAAAATTAAGTATTTTCTTGCAGTATATAGCCTGTTTGCAATGATGGTTATTTCTGTACAGGCCAGAGCGGTTCCTGCTTTTGCCCGTAGCCAGGGTATTGAATGCGGGGGATGCCATACAGCCTTTCCTTCATTGAATTCGTTTGGCAGGAATTATAAGACTCGTGGCTATCGTCTGGTTAATGCGAGTAAAGATACAACGGTCACTGATTTTACCACTAAGATTAACCAGCTCCCGATTGCTGCGGCCATTATCTCTCGACCCTATACCAAGGACAAGTCAGGGAATAGTGAGATACGTGCCATACATGAAGTGGAGGTCTTCATGGGTGGTGTCTTCTACCGTAATCTGTCCGGCCTCGTTGTCCTGGAGGCAGAAGGAGAAGACGGCTTTGGTAATGTATTAGCCACAGCAGTACTCAATTATGATGTAAACAATGCGCTGAATGTACAGATTGCCTATGCGCCAACGTTTTTTGCCGATCCGTATGATACCCTTTCCAGTGCACGTCGGCTGACTGCTGCGCATTATAATGTTCTGAATGACAAATTCGGCAAGACGGACAATGACGATAAGCTGCGCCATTCTCGGCAACAGGTATCACTGTTTGGTCGCTTTCTCAATGACAGGCTATTTTATAATGCCGGAGTTGGCGGGTTGACGGGCGATAATGTTGCAAATCAGTCTACGGTAGGCTTTGGTCGCCTGGCATTTGATATCTCTCCTTCGCTCATGGTTGGTGCGTTTGGTCTTAGCGGTAAATGTGATATCACTACCGAATCAGATTTCGTCAGTGACTGTGGGGTAGATGCAACTGGCAACGTGGCGACATCTGATAGAAATTTTTCTCGCTATGGAGTGGATACCCAGCTTGATTTTGGGAGCGTAAGGCTAACAGGCGTTTATTTATCAGCTGAAGATGACCTGGTTAACAGTAATAGTTCAGAAACCAATGTTGATTACTATGCTCAGGCAGTCTATTACGGAAATGTCGGTGGCCATCTTATTGCCCCGCTGGTACGCTTCCAGTCATCTGAAGTTAACGATGGAAAGGATGTAACAAAGGGCTATGTGGCGGGAGTAAGTTATTATTTCCTTGAGAATTTCAAGGGTTCAATAGAGTACGGTAGTGACACTTCTGTACCTTCAGGTGAGACTGAGTCATCGAACTTTACGTTACAG
This sequence comes from bacterium BMS3Abin11, assembly GCA_002897635.1. Taxonomy (NCBI): domain Bacteria; species bacterium BMS3Abin11. The sequence continues at coordinate 75,082 of BDTD01000037.1, forward strand.
TTGCACGCTGCTTTCTAAGCTTCAATCATCTAATCGAACTACAGGATTTGAATAAAACCTGTACGTTCCGGAAATACAAAAAATCCCCACATCAATGTGGGGATTTTTTTCGCGTGAATGTATGTATAGAAACAATTTTCTGACCATTAAATACCAATCAATATGATCCGGATAGTATCGAGTAGCGTCGAGTAATGTCGAGTAGTTTTTTTACTCCGTAGACTGTGGATGAATTAGTCTGATTACAAAACTTGATTTACCAATGGATCCGATATTAAATCTGTCGGACACCTCTATCGTCTAAACACGGATGTAAAACGACATACAGGCAAGGATGCCGCGATGAATTTCTCACCACTTCCTCTGACAGCGTTTGCCTTTTTGCTGGGTATCGTTGCGCTATTTTTTCTGCCGGATCTGAGTCCGGTGCATTTTGCTGCCGGGCTGTTGCCAGCAGCGCTAATTGCCCTGCTATGGCTGAAAAAATGGCGCTTAACGGTGTTGTTTTTTCTCGCAGGTTTTTTTTATGCTGCACTGGTGGCAGGTAATCAGCTGACACGGATACTGCCACAGTCCCAGGCAGGTAAAACCATCCAGCTTGACGGTATCGTCGAAGGGCTGCCTGACAGGCAGGGGCGGGTAGTTCGCTTTAATTTTAACGTGTTTCATTCCAGCTCGATTGACGGCAGGGCTATACGGGGCAGAATTCGTGTTAGTGATTACCGCAAAAAAACCATAGACCCACAACCGGGCGAAGCATGGCGCTTGCTGCTACGGGCAAAGTCTCCACATGGTTTTGCCAACCCGGCAGGTTTCGACTACGAAAAATGGCTGTTCAGTCAGCGTATTATTGCTACGGCCTATATTCGAAAAAATGTACGAAAGAATAAAGCTAAGCGCCCTGAGGTAAACCATCGACTACCAGACATGGACCGGTCAGCAGTCATTGATCGCATGCGACTTCGCATAGCGGCTCAGATAAAAAAGAGTCTTCCTGATTCATCCTTTCGCGGCATTATCACCGCGCTGGCTACCGGCGATCGCCGGGCGATAACTTCACAACAGTGGTCTGTGTTGCAAACCACGGGCACATCACATTTGATGGCGATATCCGGTCTCCATGTCGGCCTGGTAGCCGGCATAGCTTTCTTCCTGTTTCGATTCCTTTTTGCTACTGTCCCTCAACTGCCATTGTTGATCCCCTCCCATAAAGCAGCTGCTGTCGTGGCGATGTCCTGTGCCACTTTCTACAGCCTGATGGCAGGATTTTCACTGCCCACCCAACGGGCATTGTTAATGCTGACGGTGTTGATGGTAGCGATTATTTTACGACGCCGTGTTCGAGCGCTGGATATATTGTCACTGACACTGCTGCTGGTTCTTATCCTCGACCCATTATCGATATTGTCGGCTGGTTTCTGGTTGTCTTTTGCTGCAGTGGCAATGATTTTGTACATTTTACAGCAACGCAGCCATCGAAATGACTGGACAGAAAGCAGTACGTTTAAAACAGTAAATATGCAGTTGAAGTTATCGTTGATGATGGCGCCCGCTACATTGATATTTTTTCAACAGATTCCGCTCTCAGGCCCTGTAGCCAATCTTGTCGCTATTCCAGTGGTCGCATTTTTAATTGTGCCACTGGTGCTGCTTGCCAGTTTGTCTTTTTTGTTGTTTGGCGGTGGTTTTGTTGAACATAATCTTTATCGGCTGGCGGATTATGTATTGCAGTTACTCTGGACACTGCTGGAGTCACTGGCAAGGGCTACAGAAGCGTTACCATTTTCAGTCGAGCATTCTGCCGTAGCACTTGCAGGGCTTGTTTTTACAATACTGGTTTTAATGCTACCAGCTGGATTAAAGATTAGAAAGCTGGCTCTTGTCGGTCTGCTGGCATTTTTCTTTCCTCTCCATAGCCAATTACGTGAAGGAGAGTTCAGAGTGATTCTACTGGATGTTGGGCAGGGACTCTCTGCTGTCATTATGACCGGTCGGCACGCACTGTTATTCGACACAGGTGCACGTTTCAGCAAACGATTCAATGCTGGCGATGCCGTCGTGCTGCCTGTTCTGAAGTCATTGTCAATCAACAGGCTGGATACTCTCATCGTTTCACATGGCGACAATGATCACAGCGGCGGAGTTCAGAAAGTACTGGCAGGGATGGAGGTTAAGCAGGTGATCACAAATGAAAAGATAATTGACACTGGGGATGGCACTAAGGTGACTCCCTGCAGGGCTGGGCTGCAATGGCAATGGGAGGGTGTATCGTTCCGCATTTTACATCCGGACACTGATGGAACGACAATGAGTAATAATGCCTCCTGTGTGCTGCATGTGAAGTCATCATTCGCTTCGATACTGCTACCGGCTGATATAGAAGAAGAGGCCGAAAAAGAAATTATTTCGCGTTATCCTGATACCTTGCGCTCAAACATACTGATTGCTGGGCACCATGGAAGCAATACTTCATCGAGTGATGACTTTATCAATGCCGTTTCACCACAGCTAGTATTGTTCCCTGCCGGTTGGAGAAACCGTTATCATCATCCCGCGAAAAAAGTGCTGCATCGACTGGCAATAAGGCAGATAAAGAGCATGATAACCGGTGAATGCGGTGCTATTACTATACGGGTAGCTGAAGCAGGTGTTTCTGCCTGGTCATGGAGGCAGTCAAACAGGAAGATTTGGGATGTTTCAGAAATCGACAGGAGGTGCAGTAAAGTCGTTATAGGACTTTCTGAAATCTCTGCCTTTTGATACATTAACGGGCTGTTCAAACCCCTTTCTGGATATATACCTGGTGTTAGAAATTTTTCAATCAGGTGGCCTGCTGATGTGGCTGCTGCTAATCTGCTCAATTATTGCCCTGGCAATCGTTGCTGAACGGTTCTGGACACTGCAAAAACGCAATGTGGCACCAGATCAACTGTTAAAACAGGTGCTGGATCACGAAAAAGCAAATCGGGTCAGTGAAGATTTGCTCAAACTACTGGTCAAGTCTTCCCCACTAGGCAGGCTGTTTGCTGTTGGCCTTGTTAATCGTGATCATAGTAGAGAAATCATGAAGGAAGCGATTGAAGAAGAGGGAAGTATCGTTGTCCATGAGCTGGACAAGAATCTCAATACCCTGGGAACGATGGCTGTTATTACGCCTTTGCTCGGCCTGCTGGGTACTGTCATTGGCATGATCCAGGTTTTTTCCTCGATTACACCGGAAGTAATGAGCCAGGGCATAGGGGATCCTACGGTGCTTGCTGCCGGTATTTCCAAAGCGCTAATCACCACCGCTGCGGGCCTTTCAATTGGTATCCCCGCATTAATGTTCCATCGTTATTTCAAGGGCAAGGTACGTTCTCTTACGGTAGAAATGGAGCAGCAGTCTGTTAAACTGGTTGAAATCATCCAGGGCGACCGCGAGTACTGAGACCTGACAGATGAAATTTAAAAATACCACCGATGATGATGAACTGGAGATTAATCTAACGCCTCTGATTGATATTGTCTTCCTGCTATTGATTTTTTTCATGGTATCTACAACGTTCACTAAAGAATCCCAGTTACAAATCAAGTTACCGCAGGCCGAGGGCGAGAAAGCGCTTCCTCAGGAGGTTCCGAAGCTAATCATTGAAATCAGTGCGTTGGGTGTCTATGCGGTAAAAGGCCCCAATGATAAAGCTGCACGCCAAATCCTGAATACCAGCCCAGGTGCGTTGCAGCGGGTGATTCGGTCTGCAGCTGAAAATCAGGATAAGGACAAAATGATCGTTATCATACGCGCAGACAGGAAAACGCCTCATGAAGCGGTTGTCCGGGCACTGTCAATAGCAGGGCGGCTGGGTCTTACACGCATTACCTTTGCAACTGAATCTCAACCTGGAGATAGTTGACCTCGGTGTCCGAAATTGTTGATACCCACTATACCGGCTGGGAGCTTTACCGGCGTCTGCTGAGTTACGTTAAACCGTACCGTAAGGTCTTTCTATTTGCCATTATCGGCATGATCATTGTTGCGGCTACCCAGCCGGGGCTGCCCTATCTGATTAAAGGAATTACAGACAAGGGCTTTATCGCCAGGGATTCCGGATACATTCGGATGATCCCCATCTATCTAATTTTGCTTTTTCTCATTCGTGGTGTTGCAACCTTTGCTTCACAATTTGGTATCTACTGGGTTGGTAGACGAGTCATTTTTGATATTCGTCGCGAAATGTTTCAGCGCATGATTCATTTACCAACAGCTTTCTTTGATGAAAACCATTCCGCCAAACTGGTGGCCAAGCTAATTTACGATGTTGAGCAGGTTGCGACAGCTGCCACCACTGCTCTGACGACAGTGGTAAAAGATGGCCTGACGGTGACCCTGTTGCTAGTGTATCTGGTTTATCTGGACTGGCGTCTGACCCTGATATTTCTGGTCATAGGTCCGTTGGTAGGCATTTTCGTACGTTTCATGAGCAAGCGCTTTCGTGCAGTCAGTACCTCAATACAATCCTCAATGGGACATATTGCTCACGTCGCCAAAGAAGCGATTGAAGGGCAAAGGATACTCAAAACCTATGGCGGACATAAAAAAGAAACCCGCTATTTTGAGCAGGCCAACGAGGAAAACCGCCAGATGTATTTAAGAAAGGCAAAAATCTCGGCTATGGCAATCCCTGTAGTGGAAATGTTTATAGCCCTGTCACTGGCTGGGTTGATTGCCTTCATGCTTAGTCGTACTGACCAGAATTCTACTACGGTTGGTTCCTTCATCGCTTTCCTGACAGCTGTGTTGCTGTTGATGCCTCCAATCAGACGTCTTACAAAAATCAATGAACCGGTACAGACAGGCATTGCTGCTGCACAGAGCGTCTTTATGTTGATGGATGAGGAGGAAGAAAAAGACAACGGTGAAGGTGTACTGGAAACTATAAAAGGTCATGTTGAATTTAAACAGGTAGGTTTCAGATACCATCCCGATGACGACCCGGTACTTGAAGATATCAACTTTGAAATTGCGCCGGGGAATGTAGTAGCGCTGGTCGGTGCATCCGGCAGTGGTAAATCCACCATTGCATCATTGATGGCTCGTTTTTATGATCCGCAGCAGGGCCAGATACTTATTGATGGCATTGATGTCTGCACACTAGGTCTGAAAAATTTGCGTAAACAATTGGCAGTAGTACCCCAGGAAACTATATTGTTTGATGGTAGTCTGGCTGAAAACATTACCTATGGTTGTGAAGGCGATATTTCTCAGGAGGCACTGTCTAAGGCGGTAGACGCGTCAAATGTTCAGGAGTTTGTCAAAGGTCTACCTGAAGGAATGGATTCACAGATAGGTGAGCGGGGCGTGAGGCTATCGGGTGGCCAGCGGCAGCGTGTTGCTATTGCCCGTGCGATCTACAAGAATGCTCCCATCCTGGTGCTGGATGAAGCGACTTCCGCACTGGATACACGCTCGGAGCATCATGTACAGGAGGCCATGCAATACCTGATGGAAAAGCGTACCACACTGGTTATCGCTCACCGTCTGAGTACGATTGAGCATGCAGACAAGATTATTGTTCTACATCAGGGAAAAATTCTGGAACAGGGATCGCATGAGGCTCTGCTAAAGAAAAATGGAACCTATGCAGAGCTCTACCACCGTAAGTTTACTGACCTGAAAGTTGAAGAACAGGGCTGATTCTGTCATGCAGAATTTAAGCTGAGTGTGTGAGGTGCTACTGTGAAATTCTCTATCTGGATTCAGGAACAGTGGCAGAAAAGGGGGCTATACGCATGGTTAATGATGCCACTTTCTTTTCTTTATTGCCTCGTGATGATACTGCGACGTGAGGCCTATGGCTCAGGTTTACTGAAGACGTACCAGATAGGGAAACCTGTCATCGTTATCGGAAATTTGTCTGTCGGTGGTACGGGTAAAACGCCACTTGTCATCTGGCTTGCGAATGGACTGGCCAGAAAGGGATTCAGGCCGGCAGTAATTAGTCGTGGTTATGGTGGCAGAGCAAAAAAATTTCCTTTACTGGTCAATGCAGAGACACATGCCGCAATTTCCGGTGATGAGCCTGCAATGATTGCCCGTAGACTGGGTTGCCCGGTGGTGATTGATCCTGATCGAGTGGCTGCTGCTAACTGGCTGGTTGAGCGGGATCTTTGTGATGTCATCATCTCGGATGATGGTTTACAGCATCTGGCACTGGGGCGAGATCTGGAAATTGCAGTAATTACATCTGACAGGGTAGCCGGCAACGGCCTTTGCCTGCCTGCTGGGCCATTGCGGGAAAATCAGGCCAGGCTGAAGAGCATTGACGTGGTCATCAGCAGAGAGAAAAAGTCTACACTGACAGAACACACAATGGATTTACTGCCCGGCGAATGTAGCCGGCTGGAGAACCCTGCTATGCGTTTACCCCTGAGTGCTTTCTGGAAGGGCCCTGTACATGCAATAGCGGGCATAGGTAATCCCGAAGGGTTTTTTAGCAGTCTGCGTACAGCTGGACTGGAGATTATTCCACACCCGTTTCCTGATCATTATGATTATACGCAGGCAGATATCTCATTTTCTGATGGCTTGCCGGTGATTATGACTGAGAAAGATGCGATAAAATGTAGAGAGTTTGCTACACGCAATCACTGGGCAGTAATTATCAGTGTAGATGTGGATCAAGGTATACTTATGACAGTGCTTGAGAAAATTAAGGAGTTCGATAGTAATGGATAAAAAACTGCTGGAAATTCTGGTTTGCCCTTTATGCAAAGGCCCACTGAAATATGATCGCAAGGCGGAGGAACTGATCTGCAAGCCAGATAGACTGGCGTTTCCGATTAGGGACGGGATTCCGGTCATGCTTGAGGGTGAAGCGAGGGCTCTGGACTAGATGGGTTACGATTTACGGGTTACGTTTTACGGAAAATCAAACCCGTAACACCTAAATCGTAAAACATAAAACTTAAACATGTCTTTTCACATAATAATTCCTGCGCGTTTCGAATCTACTCGTCTCCCCGGCAAGCCGTTGCTTGATATTGCCGGTAAGCCGATGATTCAGCATGTTTATGAGCGTGCGACAGAGGCGGGTGCTGCCAGTGTGACGGTCGCCACGGATAATTTACAGGTCGAACAGGTGGTTCGCGGATTTGGTGGCAATGCCTGCCTGACCAATGACCGGCACGTTTCAGGCACTGATCGCCTGGCGGAAGCTGTACAGATTATCGGCCTGTCTGATAACGACATGGTGGTGAACCTGCAGGGTGATGAGCCGTTGATGCCGGCATCGTTAATTTCACATGTTGCACAAACCTTGCAGAATGATAAACAGGCTGTGGTGGCAACTGCCAGCATTCTAATTAATGATCCCACTCAGATCTCCGACCCGAATGTTGTAAAAGTAGTGGCAGATAGTGTCGGTCACGCCCTCTACTTCAGTCGCTCTACCATACCCTGCTTACGCGATGTGAATAGTGATCATGAACCCAGAATTTTCCGCCACATCGGTCTGTACGCCTACCGCTGCGGCTATCTATCTGAGTTCTCGCAGCTAGAACCCTGTGTACTTGAACAGGTAGAAGCCCTGGAGCAACTGCGGGTGTTGTGGTACGGCGGCAAAATCGCGGTAATGGAAACGACTGAAGATCCCGGGCATGGGGTGGATACCCCAGAGGATTTGCAGAAGGTTCGGGCCTTGTTTGAGGAGTGAGAGATCCAGGATGAAAGATTAAGGATAAAAGAAAACTGGTTGTGATCTTGAAAATCCTTAATCTTTCATCCTGGATCTGATTTTCAATCTAGATCGAGATCAAAAAACTCCTTAAGTAACAGAGTGCCATTTTCACTCATGCTATGCCACTTGTAAAAGGGATTGGGTACAATACCACTGCATTACAACAGGATTTCTGTATATATGATCAAAGTATTATTCGTCTGTCTTGGCAATATATGCCGATCGCCAAGTGCCGAGGGCGTGTTCCGCAAGCTGGTTGATGAGCAGGGACTAGGTGGGGCTATCGAGATCGATTCTGCGGGTACTCAAGCCTATCATGTCGGCTCACCGCCGGACGACAGGGCGCAGGAAGCGGCCAGGCGCCGCGGGATCGATATGAGCAGCCAGGTTGGTCGGCGGGTTGATGACGGGGACTTTTATACCTTTGATTACATCCTGGCGATGGATGAATCGAATGAATATTATCTGCGGGAAATGGCTCCTCCGGAAGAAATTCACAGAATAAGGCGGTTTCTGGAGTTTGCTCCTGAGCGAACTGAGCGGGAAGTCCCTGATCCTTACTATGGTGGCCACGGAGGTTTTGAGCATGTACTGGATCTGATTGAGGATGCATCTGAAGGCCTGCTGGCTGAAATAAAATTACGTATTAGTTAAATAATTACAAAAGGATATAAGCGATAGTTAATCCAGACAACGAAGTAATAATTTCAATACCTGAGCAATCACTTGAACTGCGCAAACAGGGTGACTTGCTTGAGCGCTATTCGGTATCAACAGCCAGAAATGGCCCAGGTGAAGAATTCGGCAGTGAATGCACACCGCGGGGCAGACATATCATTCGTGCGGCAATCGGAACAGACTGTATAGCGGGCTCAGTTTTTGTCGGTCGCCGTCCGACCGGCGAGGTCTGGTCTGCCGAGCTCGCTCAGCTTGAACCTGGGCGTGACTGGATACTGTCACGGATACTCTGGTTAAGTGGTCTGGAACCGGGTGTAAACCGGCTGGCAAATGTGGATACGATGCGTCGTCATATTTATATTCACGGTACACCCTATGAGGATGAGATAGGCAGTCCGGTATCGCGCGGTTGTATTCGTATGCGCAATGCTGATTTGATCGACCTCTACGAACGGGTAAATCCTGGGGCAATTGTCATAATTAATTCCTGAGGGACTATGCAAACCGATTCTCTTCAAATATCCCGTGGCCCGGTAATGGCTGATATTTCCGGTCTGGAACTCACTCAGGAGGAAAAAGAGCGTCTTTGTCACCCGGTTATCGGCGCAGTGATCCTGTTTTCGCGGAATTATAAGTCACCCGAGCAGCTGCAGACCTTGACTGCCGAGATCCATGATTTACGCAATCCGCCCTTATTGATTGCAGTCGACCATGAAGGGGGCAGGGTGCAGCGTTTCCGGCAGGGCTTTACCCATTTACCAGCGATGCGCCGCTATGGTGAATTATTTGACAATGATCCGGCCCAGGCATTGCAGCAATGTTCCACGGCGGGCTGGTTGATGGCCACCGAATTGCTGGAACTCGGCGTGGATTTCAGCTTTGCACCGATTGCTGATCTTGACAGCGGTGTATCTGATGTCATAGGTGACCGTGCCTTTCACAGCAAACCGGGCATCGCCGCTGAACTTGCTCTATCTTTTATGCTCGGCATGCGTAAGGCGGGGATGGCGGCAACAGCCAAACACTTTCCTGGCCATGGCTCTGTTCACGGTGACTCCCACCACATGATCCCAGTTGATGAGCGCAGTTTTGATCAGCTTTCAGATAATGACCTGGTGCCGTTTCGGGTGCTGATTGCATCGGCTGTAGAGGGTATTATGACGGCCCATGTTATCTATCCGCAGATGGATGAACAACCACCGACTTTTTCTGAATACTGGCTACAGCAGGTGCTGCGAGATGATCTTGGATACAGGGGATTGATTTTCAGTGACGATTTGTCCATGGCAGGTGCAAAAATGGCAGGTAGGCCATTTGCCCGAGCGAAAGCAGCTATGGATGCTGGCTGTGATGTAATACTGGTCTGCAATGACTCACCGGCACTGGACGAAGTAATCGATGGCCTGTCATCAGCAACCCTGGCATTACCGGGGGCACGCCTTGATGCCTTCGCACCGAAAATTCAGATGGCCAGAGATTTGAAACAATCAGCAGACTGGCAACAGGCTGTAGATACTATTACAGGGCTTGCAGGATGACGTATTCGGACATTATTAGATTCTGGTTTGGAGAAATTGAGCCGGAGAGCTGGTGGAAAAAGGATGCGGCCTTTGATCAGCTGATTCGCGAACGATTTTCAGATATTCACCAACAGGCGGCAAAATGTGAGCTTTTTGAATGGCGTCAGGATGCACTGGGCTGGTTGGCAGAGATCATCGTGCTGGATCAGCTTCCACGCAATATGTTTCGCGATACCCCGCAGGCATTTGCTACCGACAGGCTTGCCGTAATCCTGGTTCAGGAAGCCGTTTCTAACCAGGTCGACAGGGAATTAACGGCCCCGCAAAAAAGTTTTCTCTACATGCCGCTGATGCACAGCGAGTCACCCCTGATTCATGAAACAGCTATAGAGTTATACAGTCAGCCGGGGCTGGAATTCAACCTGGATTTTGAGAAGAAACACAAAGCCATCATCGACCGATTCGGTCGTTATCCACATCGGAATACGATTCTTGGGCGTGAATCTACCGATGAAGAAATGGAGTTTCTTGAGGGGTCGGATTCATCGTTCTAAAAAGGCAGATGAAAGATAAAAGATGAAGGATGCAAGAAAACCTGTTTCACTTTCATCCTTATTCCTTAGTCCCGTATCACTAACTAATCCGACTTTCCTCCGCATCTTTCAACAATGTTTTACTCCCTGATTCTGTAAGGTATATATACAGCCCCGGTAGTGATGCCAGCAGAAGTATCGGGATATAGAACAATGCAATAGCTGTGGCATCGTTTTCTGCGATTCCGAAACGGATCAGGAGTCCGACAGCTGCCATTTCTCTGACCCCCATACCGCCGATAGATATGGGCAGGGCCGCCGCCATCAGGGCGAGTGGGATGACGACCAGCATTACCTGAATGCTGACCTCTACGTCCAGACCCATTGCCAGAATATAATAAACTAATACTGCTAAAAGTTGTGCGGCAGCGCTATAGAGGACGATAATCAGCAGTGTGGAGGGATGCTTCAGATAGCCATGCGTGGCCTCACCCATGCGTAGAATGAAGCCTATCAGTCGAAAGCGGGCAAGTCGCTCAAGCATTTTGTGCAGTGGCCAGTATGTTGCAGGCAGGGCGATCAGGGCCAGGACGGCGGACGCGCCGGTCAAAATCAGCGTTAACGTTGACCACAGGGTTTTGCTGACGATGGCTACTGAATCTGTCAGATAAATCGCAGTGACATTGATAGCCAGCAGTACAACCAGACCAATGACTCTTTCAGTCACTATCGGTGACACCGCACACACCGCATCTCTGTTGTGGCGGTAGATGTAGAAGCTGCGAATCAGGTCGCCACCAGTTGCTGTCGGCAGGATATTGTTAAATAGCGTCGCGACCAGGTAATGGCTGAATAACAACTGGGTGCTGAAATATGGATAGTGTGTGCGCAGTAGCACCGCCCAGCGTAGAGTGCCTATGTAGAGTGTGAGTAAAAGGATAGAGATAGCCAGCGGAATAGTCCACCAGGAAAGACCGGCTGCCTTGCCAATAAGTGACGGCCAGTCCAGCTGCCATAATAGATAGCCGAGCAGCGACAGGCTGACAACAATTTTTGCCGCAAGCAGAAGGTATTTTTTCAATATTCTACACTAGTTACCGGCACGTTCGACGTATTCACCGGTACCGGTGTTGACCTTGATTTTCTCCCCGGTATTAATGAACTGTGGAACGGTAACAGTAATCCCCGTTTGCAGTTTAGCCGGTTTACCCGAGCTTGTCGCAGTCTGTCCTTTGACCACACTTTCAGTCTCAATCACTTCAAGAACTACATTCAGTGGAAGCTCCATGCCAATGGGGTTTTCGTTATAAAAGTTGATCTGTACTTCCATATTGGGCAGTAAATAGCCCATTTGTTCGCCGATATCTTCTTCAGCCATACCGAGCTGCTCGTAAGTGCCCAGATCCATGAAGATGTGATTATTACCTTCGGCATACAGGTATTGCATCTGCCGAGGCTCAACATGGGCCTTTTCCAGCTTTTCATCGGAGCGAAAACGCTCATTGAGTTTTGTGCCGATTGAAATTTCCTTCATTTCAGCCTGCACAAAGGCGCCGCCCTTACCGGGTTTGACATGCCCTAGCTTAAGCACTCGCCAGAGTTTCCCCTGATGTTCCATCAGATTGCCTACCCTCATTTCAAAAGCCGAAATTTTCATCTATACGTTTCCAGAACTGTTTGATATCCGATGCAGGATTGTAGGGGAAGACGGGGGGAAGGGAAAGTTTTACGTGTCACGGTTTACGGACAACTGTTTTTGATTTTCCATAAATCGTAACACGTAAAACGTAATACGTTTTTTCCCAGTAATTGTTAGAATCTCCTCATGAAACACAAAAATACCCCTGTCTTCAACCTCAACTGCCGCCGTTGCCCGCGCCTGTCATCTTTTCTGGATGATATCCGTAACAAGCATCCGGATTACCATAGTTTACCGGTAGCGCCGTTTGGTGATGTGAGAGCACGTTTGCTAATCGTTGGTCTGGCTCCGGGGATGCATGGCGCCAATGCAACCGGGCGGCCTTTTACCGGGGATCATGCCGGTGTTATTCTCTATGAAACATTGCATCGCTTCGGTTTTGCCAGCGCAGCAGAGTCAGTATCAGCCGACGATGGCCTGATATTGGAGAACTGCCGTATTACCAATGCCGTAAAATGTCTGCCACCGGCCAACAAACCGGTAGGGTCTGAAGTGAATGAATGTAATAGCTATCTGGCAGAAGAGCTGTCTATGCTACAGCCAGAAAGTGTGATCCTTGCCTTAGGTGGTCTGTCGCACAAGGCCTGTGTCAAAGCGTTGGGTGGGCGGCAAAAAGATTACCCGTTCGGGCATCTGGCTGAGAAAGAACTGGGTCAGCTGACATTGCTTGATTCTTACCATTGTAGCCGCTACAACACGCAAACCCGACGTCTGACGCCGAAAATGTTTGATGCTGTTTTTGAAAGAATCATACAACTACTGGAATAAAATATTTTTTGTAGGTGCGAATTCATTCGCACACAGAAATTCGTAAAAACACGTGTGCGAATGAATTCGCACCTACAATACTTGTACATCTTATTGTAGGAGTTTACTCCCAAAGAAATATAGCAGAACATGACTGACACAGACAGCCAATTCGACCACCAGGCCTTCCTGAAGACTTTAACTGCTTCACCAGGCATTTATCAGATGTACGATGCCAACGACAAGCTGTTGTATGTCGGTAAGGCACGGAACCTGAGAAAGCGGGTGTCCAGTTATTTTCGCAAGACGGGTCTGAGTCTGCGCATAGAGTCTATGATGCGGCGGGTCACCCGCATCGAAGTCAGTCTGACCCATACCGAGACCGAGGCCCTGCTACTGGAAAGCAACCTGATCAAGAGCATGAAGCCGCGTTTCAATATCCTGATGCGCGATGATAAATCCTATCCCTATATTCGCCTGACCATCAATCAGGACTATCCGGGGTTCTCAGTTCACCGTGGATCACGCAAAGACAGGGCGCAGTATTTCGGTCCCTTTCCCAGTGCCAGTGCGGTACGGGAGATGCTGGCATTGTTGCAGAAAACTATTCCGGTCAGGCAATGCGAGGACGGTTTTTTTCGCAACCGTTCCCGTCCCTGCCTGCAATATCAGATAAAGCGATGCACTGCCCCCTGCGTGGAACTAATTAGCAGAGAAGATTACGCCAGAGATATTGAACAGGCAGTACTCTTCATCAATGGCCAGAAAGATACCCTCGCTGAGTCGCTGGCAATAGCCATGGAGCAGGCATCAACAAAACAGGAATTCGAACTGGCTGCGGAATTGCGAGACCGAATTTCAAGCGTTCGTCAGATTCAGGCAAAACAATATGTCAGCGGCAAGCAGGGAGATTTTGATGTCATAGTTCAGGTGCAGGAGGAAGGAACAACGGCTATCGGTGTCATGTTTATTCGTACAGGCCGCTCACTGGGGACCAGGGTCCTTTTCCCGCGCTTTGGGCTGGAGCAGGGAGAGGGAGAAATGCTATCGGCATTTATCGCACAGTTTTATTTGAACAAACCACCGGCCAGATTAATACTGTTGTCGGTGCAACTAGCCGATTCTGAACTGCTGTCTTCAGCTCTCACTGAGAGAGCAGGGTATCGGGTGCGACTTGCCACTGTGCAACGTGGAGATAAACGGCGCTGGTTGGAGTCTGTCAGGATTAATGCCAGGGATGCCCTGCGACGACGACTGGCGACTGAGAGTAATTACCGCGAGCGATTGAATAAGCTGGTCGATGCGCTTGATTTGCCTGCAAGTCCCGAGCGTATTGAGTGCATAGATATCAGTCATACCCAGGGTGAGGCAACTGTCGCATCTCTGGTGGTGTTCGGTAGCGAAGGACCGCTTAGCAGTCAATACCGCCGCTACAATATCACAGGTATTACACCAGGTGATGATTATGCCGCCATTCACCAGGCCTTGAGCCGCCGCTTTCGTCGCATGAAAGATGAACAGGAAATGTTTCCCGATCTATTGTTGATTGACGGCGGCAGGGGTCAGCTGGCATCGGCCTGTAATGCGCTGGCGGAACTCGGTGTGAGCGATGTCATTACCGTGGGGGTGGCGAAAGGAAAAGAGCGCAAAGCTGGCCGGGAGCGTTTATTTAGACCTGGCGAGTCTGTGCCAATAATGCTACCACCAGACTCGCCTGCCCTGCATCTGGTGCAGGTAATCCGTGATGAAGCACACCGGTTTGCCATAACAGCCCATCGCCGGCAACGTGCTAAGGCGAGAGTTACATCCACTTTGCAGTGCATACCCGGTATCGGCGATAAAAAGCGTCAGGCGCTGTTGAAGCATTTTGGCGGACTACAGGGTATTGAACGGGCAGGAGTAGATGACCTGTCCAGGGTGGCTGGTATCAATCGCAAGCTGGCGGAACGTATCCATGCCTGTTTACATTGATCGATTGCTCCTGCAGGTTTGTACAGGCTCCCATCAGGAAAGCAGTTATCAGCACTGCTAACAAAGTGTTAGACTTTAACAATACTTAACACAATGGGTGAATCTGCCGCCGTGCCATTAAATGTCCCCAACTTACTGACATTATTACGCATCCTGCTGATCCCGTTCTTTTTCGTTGTCTACGTGATTGATGCGGGCTGGAGTAACCAGGTTGCCACGGTTATATTCGTCGTTGCGGCAATTACAGACTGGCTTGATGGCTATATGGCCAGACGCTTGAAGCAGTATACTACTTTTGGTGCATTTCTTGATCCAGTGGCCGATAAGCTAATTGTTGCTACGGCCCTTGTCCTGCTGGCAACGGATCAAAAAGTACTGGATCTGGTGGTTTCCGGACCCTTATTTGCCGCAGCAGTGGCAATAATAATTGGCAGGGAAATCGTCATCTCGGCACTACGGGAATGGATGGCTGAACTGGGTAAGCGTGCAAGTGTTGCTGTCTCCTATATTGGCAAGGTCAAGACTACTTTACAGTTGATCGCGATCAGCCTGCTGGTCTACCAGGAATCCTTATTTGGCCTGCCAGTTTTTGCGCTGGGTGAACTACTGTTGTTTGTTGCAGCCGCACTGACCTTATATTCAATGATTGTCTATCTTAAGGCTGCCTGGCCAGTGCTCACAGATCAGGAATAACAACTTGACTCCTGAAGCTGTGTGCATACAATAGTCGGCCCACGCGGGAATAGCTCAGCTGGTAGAGCACGACCTTGCCAAGGTCGGGGTCGCGAGTTCGAATCTCGTTTCCCGCTCCAAACACTCGATTGGGAAGCAGTTGCTTCCTTTTTTTGCTCCCTGTGGCTGGGTGGCAGAGTGGTTATGCACCGGCCTGCAAAGCCGTGTACCTCGGTTCGATTCCGGGCCCAGCCTCCATTTACCTGTTTTATCACGTCCAGCTACGTCCTTTCCTTTGCCTGAAATCAACGTAAACACTAGCTATTAGCCTATTTATTGCCTTTTACTGTCCAATAACATCCATTGACAACCATGAATATATGGGGGTAACCTTGGGGGTAGATCAACTATCTTCAGATATAGGTACCCCCAAAATGACCCTTACAGCTACAGCAGTAAAGAATGCAAAGCCCAGAAACAAGCAGTACAAAATGGCAGATGGTAAAGGGCTGTTTTTGTTGGTTACTCAGAAGGGTGGTAAGTGGTGGCGATATAAGTACAGGTTCCATGGTAAAGAGAAACTTCTGGCGTTAGGAACCTACCCTGATACAAGTCTTAAGGATGCCAGAAATTCGCATGATAAAAGCCGTAAATTACTTGCGAAAGGCATCGACCCCAGCGAAGTTAAAAAGCTTGAAAAAGCCGTTGGAATTGAGCAGACAGAAAATAGTTTTCAGTCTATTGCAACAGAATGGATTACAAAGTTTTCACCAAACTGGTCAGCAGAACACGCCCATCGAATTACCCGAAGATTTAAGAATGATATTTTCCCCTGGCTGGGTAAACGTCCGATCAGAAAAATCACCGCTGCAGAGTTATTGCAAGTCCTTAGACGGATCGAAAGCCGTGGTGCATTAGATACAGCACACAGGGCCATGCAGAACTGTGGGCAGGTGTTCCGGTATGCCGTGGCATCTGGAAGGGTTGAACGTGATCCAACAGTCGATCTACGTGGCGCACTCCCTCCTGTGCAGGCTAAGCATCACGCAAGCATCAGCGACCCGACAGTCGTAGGTGACTTGTTGAGGACAATAGACGGCTATGAGGGTTACTTTGTAACGAAGTGTGCCCTAAGGCTTGCACCGTTGTTATTTGTTCGCCCAGGTGAGCTCAGAAAAGCTGAATGGTCTGAAATCAATCTGGATAAAGCAGAGTGGCGAATACCTGCTGAAAAGATGAAAGCAGGAGAGCAGCACATTGTACCTCTCTCTCAACAAGCTATTGAGATACTTGCTGACCTACAGCCGCTGACGGGCCAAAAGGGATTTGTGTTTCCTGGCGTGAGGTCACGTTCACGTCCTATGTCTGAAAATACAATTAATGCAGCATTGCGACGGTTAGGCTATACCAAAGAAGAAATGACTGGCCACGGGTTTAGATCAATGGCAAGTACATTATTGAATGAACAGGGGTGGCATTATGACGCAATAGAAAGGCAGTTAGCTCATGCTGAGAGGAATAATGTCAGGGCGGCATATAACTTTGCTGAGCATCTACCAGAGCGTCGAAAAATGATGCAAGCATGGTCTGATTATTTGGATGGATTGAAAGCAGGTGGGGATGTTGTGATACTAAAAAAATCAAGGATAGTTTGATTATGGGTCGATCTCAGAATAAGAAAAATGCACTACTGCACTTAGCACAAAATCATAATTTTACAGACGATGATCAGTTCATACATCGAATTAGGGCCGCACAAAATGTATTCTACCAGGCGCTAGACCGAGAACCCCCTAGTGAATCAGTTAAACGTCTTAACCGACGAGCAGCAGGGGGTAACCCACGAAAGAAGTCGATGCTGGAGGCTATTTGTGTTGAAGCTGAATTGTTGCGTGGTGCTGGTGATGAGACAGTAGCAGCGTCGCTTGCGGCAAATTTACTCGTTGGTCATAAACGCGGAAAATCTGCCGAAGGGGTTTTCGTTCAACGTGTATTAGCAATATGGTACGAATCACACGGGCTGCCAGTTGTTCAGAAAGGGTGGGATGATGACGTCAGGCTTAGAGGTGCTTTTATTGATTTCCTAGTAGACGTGGAGGCAAGCATTCGACCTGACCGGATATGGAGAAACCCTCCATGGAGAATGATTGAAGCAGTCATTCTCGAATTGAAGAAAAAAAGTTCCTAGCAAAATGTCGGTGCATTTCTCAGAAATATGCAGATAATAAGTAACCATAGTCCAACACAACACAAGGAGACAAGACTATGGTTGTTACAACCCAATTACCAGAAACAGGGTTTCTGCGTCTAAATCAAATCATAGGTAACCCTAAAGCAGGTATACCTCCGATAATTCCTGTAAGCAACTCGACCTGGTGGGCAGGTGTAAAATCAGGAAAATTCCCTCAATCCATCAAGCTAGGGGAGCGCACCACGGCCTGGCGAGTAGAAGACATACGCAAACTGGTAGAAGAAGGTTTTAATAAACAACTGGAAGGCGAAATCAACACAAACCCGAAAGATTAAGCAGACCAAGGATGGTCAAATGAATATACAAGGAAAAGGCGCCTTGCAAGGCGTCATAGAAATACTCAGTAAAGATGCTCGTTATAACAGAAAAGCTAAATGGCTGCGTTCTCTTGAATACATAAAGGCTTTGCTTCTGTCCTATCTGAAATCTACAATCATCTGGTTTCCAACACGCGGGCTTATGCCTATCGCGATGGGTGACTGGTTGATACATTTCTTTCGACTGGAGGCGGCATGATGAATTATGAACAGCAATTCAGAGATGCTATCAAGGCTTCAGGTATCGAGCCGCCAGAAAGCGTACATGCAGACGGTGTCCTTCATCGATTCTCAGACAATGGAAAACGAAACAATAAAAACGGATGGTACGCTCTCCATAGTGACGGCATACCTGCTGGCATGTTTGGTACCTGGCGTACTGGATTGAATGAAAAATGGCGCGCCAATATAGGCCGTGATCTTACACAGCAGGAGAAAAACGACAATCAGGCACAAATGGAGTCTATGAAGCGGCTGAGACTCGAGGAAAAGGCAACACGCCATAAG
>BDTD01000038.1 GCA_002897635.1 bacterium BMS3Abin11
CCACGCACGCCAATCATTTAATAATAAACTTTGTTTAAGCTGTGCGATTTCAGTCAGGTTAAAAGGAGGTTTCATACCAAGCTTCTTAGCAAGCACTTTAAGTTCTGTAGGAATTTCGAATCTTTTTATGACATTTACAAATTCTCTGATATTTGCCGTTTTACCTACATCGAATAAATTATTTAACTTCCCTGATACATTTACTGAAGAAAAAGAAGTCGGTTTTCGCAATGCAAGTTCATGCCCTGACAATCCGTCAGCTTCAGTTGATTCCGGTACACCAAATTTCTCCGCATAGGCCGTAATGTAATTTTCTGCAATATAAAGTGCAGGATATGGTGGGAACTGCAAAGGATTTATGTCTTTACCAATATTAAACCGACCGCCTTTGACAAGGCTCCCTGCCGAAGACAATGGCTCTAAAGAATAGCGATAATCAACTATTCTCACCCATCGAGTTAATTCAATGGAGGAAGATTTTGCGTTTTGGATTGCCTCACACAAAGCCTGATGATGCGCATTTCGAAGCCCTTCCAGATGGTAGTACATGCGGATATGGAAGTTATCGAAACCATCCGACATTCTCTGCCAGGTTCGAAGGTCTTTTTGTGTAAATTGGTCTAAAAGAATTAAGGAATTCTTTTGAGCTTCCTTTGAAGGTCGTTTTTTATGGGGCTTTTTACGCGCCACCGGCCGCGTTAGCCTCTCGGGCTTCGGCGATAAATTTTAAGAGTTTTTTGTATTTTCCGAATCGGATCATGTCACGGGGTGTTATTCCCCCCAGGGAAGGATTAATTGTCTTAAACCAAAGACCCGTTTTATATCTATCCCCCTCAAAATACTCGGCAACAAAAGCGCATATAATTGCTATTTGCTCAAGACGATCTCTGAGGTCCTGGGGAATTCGTTCATCAAGACGAACTGATTGCTTGCTTACTCCCCCCAGTTTAGATAGCTCATTTTTATCGAAATCCAGAAATTCCGTAACGCGTCGATAATCCAGTCCATGATTAGACCAGAATTCCAAAGGGTCAGAACTAGGAATGCTAGAAAATATGTTTTGAGGTGAATTCATAAATTTACCGGACGTATGTAATAACTGAGATATTATGTCGGTAGCTCAGTATAAACCAGAAACAGACCTTGTTACAACCAAATATGGACCAAGGTCTCCATTTAGTCTATATGGATACATAAACTTATTACACAACATAGAAAAAACAGAACAGGGGGGCACATATAGGGGCAACTATTAATTCACTGGTGAGATACATTGGCAATTAAAAATCCTTCATTTTTAGCCAACTCACGTCTGGGTAAATTGAAAATTGGTTTATTCATCCCCAGTACTATGTATATGGGAGAACTTGCTGAAAATATAGTCGAACTTGAAATCTATCGAAATTCCACCCGGGTATTTCGGGACAGGCAACATGCAGGTGAAATATTGGCCGAGATGCTGGTAGCGTACAAGGACAGCGATGCGCTGGTTTTGGGTATCGCTGCCGGCGGTGTACCCGTGGCTGCGGCTATCGCCCAACAACTTAACCTTGCCCTGAATATTCTTATCGTGAAAAAAATTACGCCGCCGGACAATAGTGAATTTGGCTACGGCGCACTGGCCTGGGATGGCGAGATTCAAATCAATCGGGATGTGGTCGCCCAACTGGGCCTGAGTGAATCCGACGTGGAGCATGGCATCGAAGTAGCCCGTAACAAGGTGGAGGCGCGTATAAGAAAATTTCAGATCGAAGATAATCTGCCCGAAGTTAAGGGGCGAAACCTGTTGCTCGTGGATGATGGCCTGGCTACCGGCACAACATTTAATACAAGCATCCAGTCTTTACGGAATCAGGGCGCAACCAGGATTATTGGCGCCGTACCCACTGCCCATGCCCATTCAGCAATCAGTACGGCCAAAACACTGGATGCCTTGTACTGTGCCAATATCCGAACAGGTTATCGCTACGCCGTAGCCGAAGCCTATGAATACTGGCATGACGTGCCAGATAGTGAGGTTTTGGATATTATTAAGGGCGCCTCTATTAATTCTGGATAGATCAGTTTTACAATAATAGACACCCAGAATATATCGCCTTTCCGGTAAATACTACCTTTAGTCATGGATAGCTTGAATTTGGTAAATTCTACGTCTACTTTTGAACTATTAACCGAACATCATGGCACATAAAGATGCTAGAAGCGCTTACACATTCGATTTCGGAAACGGATTTCTCTATCAACCGCGCCAATATAGTTCGCTGGCTACGCCCCTTTGCAGCGACCACGCCTATGTTTTATCTACTATTTGTAATCCCGTTTGCCCTGATGGGATATTTTGCTCTGCTGCTGTTTCCCGGGCTATCGGTCTGGCTATACCTCAAGCTGATAAACTCACTTTATTCTGCTGCTGACTACCAGCACTGGCCTGATGCAATGATGCTTGGTAGCTTCCTGTTACTCAGCACATTGGCAACAATTGCGCTGGCACGACTGGGTTTCAGAAACCCTGCAGGAAGTGATGTCAACAATGAG
Source organism: bacterium BMS3Abin11 (assembly GCA_002897635.1). NCBI lineage: Bacteria > bacterium BMS3Abin11. The sequence goes on from BDTD01000038.1 coordinate 2,536, forward strand.
AAAATGCCTGTACTTTTCCATATTATAAAAAAGCTGCGGCAGCACTATGGTAACCCCGGTATTTCCAGGATACTCATAACTAGAGACGATAGTATAAGAATTACCCACAATCCCGTCAGCTGGTTTCCAGTTAAATTTAAAAATACGCTAGAGATAGGCATGTCTGCTTTATTGTGTACCTCACCACTGGAATTTCGCGGTATGCTTGCCAGGGAAATTGCCAAACTTGCCAGCCAGAAGAATCCTGTAACAGGCTGGATGTTAAGCCTGCATCGGCAGTGGGCAGAGTATCATTATTATCTTGAGCGTAGCGGAGACCTTATACTGAAGCCTCTGACCTTTTTCTTTCGCTACTATTCTCCTTTATATAATACCGTGTCGTTCTTCGCAGCCCGCCGTGCCGAAATACGGACCGACCGCTATACTCTGGAAGTCATGGAGGATGACGATGCCATCACCTCCATGATTCAAGCAATCATATTTCAGAATTTTCTACGTGAAAAATATTGGCCGAAGGTGTTAAACCAGCCAAAAGATGGCAAACACAGGGTGTTCCTTCCGTACAAAAAAATGAGTCAAACGATACGAAATAGTGTGAAACGTAACGACATTGAAAGGTGGGTTGAACAGGAACTACGGAAATTTGGTGATACCAGTACTACACTGCCACCGCTGAAGACCCGACTCCATCTGTTGGGGCATATAAAACCTGTCTACCCGCCAGCACTTGAAAAAACCGCAGCAGAGCACTATCTTGATTTTTCTATGCAGCAGTTATTGATTAACAGCTTCGATAAAAGCTGGATGAGAAAAGCAGGAATGCAGGCCTTATAATTTATCTGTGTGGATAACAATATCAGCTGACTCGTACAGGCCGCGTTCGTAGTCTGAAAATAAATCCCCGCCTTGACGCTGCTGTAAAACTAATCGAATTTTCTCACGGATATTCTCTGGGACATCCTGTGGATTTCCAGGCAGGACTTTTGTGACCGAGAAGATTGCATAGTCACCATTTTCCAGCTGTACACTTTCTGCCGCATTATCCTTACCAGGCGCGCTGACTGAAGATCGGAAAACCTCTCTCAATAATGCAGCTGACAAACTGGCATTCCCACTTCGGGCAACTTCTTCATGATTCGACAGTTTTAAACCTTCTGTTTCAGCAATCTGAGCAAGTGTAGTTTTCCCTGAATGTAATTCCTTGATTAACTTGTCCACCTCTTTGGCAATCAGTTCCTTACTGCGCTGCTTGAGTAATGTTTGTTTTATTTCATCAGAGACATCTGCAAGTTGCATTTGCTTAGGTTCACGATGTTCCAGTAATCTTAAAGCAACAAGTGTATCTGCTGATGTTTCAACGACTTCACTATTCAGGCCTTCGAATAACACGTCTTCTGAAAATGCTGAATCTATAAAAGGGCGCTTTTCTGGAATACCCTGCCCACCTGCACGGGAAAACCATCCAGTAGTAACTATTTTCAATCCCAGAGCATCTGCTGCAGGCTGTAATGTCGTAGGTTGTTCATAGACAATATTTTGCAATTCCTCCGCCATTTGCCCATAACGCTGTGAGGCCTCGCGAAGTGCATACTCTTTGCTGATTTGTTCCCTTACTTCATCAAAACTCTTACCAGTCTCTGGCCTGATATCATTCAATTTAATGATATGAATACCGAAAAGGCTTCTCACCGGCCCGGATATCTCACCTTTCCGCATGCTAAAAACCTTTTCATCAAAAGCCGCGTCCATTACACCTTTTTCAAAATAGCCAAGGTCTCCGCCATATTTAGAACTTAGGCTATCGACAGAAAATTTCTTTGCCATTTCAGCAAAATCCTTACCCTCACGCGCCTGCTTCGCAAGATCAGATGCCAATTTCTCTATGCGTTTAATCTCCTCATCGCTGGCATCACTCGCGACTGCAAGCAATATATGCTGTGCCTTGCGTTGTTCAGGCTGTGTGAAACGGTCTTTGTTTTCCTGATAATAGGTACGTAAAGCCTCTTCATCAGGTTGTATCTGCTTTGCTACATCCGCCAGCGACAAAGTAATGTACTCTACTCGTACTTCATCCGGTGTCATGTACTGTTTTTTATTTAAATCGTAGAACTGCTTTATATCGGCTTCATTGATGTTAATTTTATCAATGAAACTTTTACCTGCAAGCGATACAGATCTAAAATTACGTTTTTCCTGCTGCAGGCGCAACAGATCATCCAGCTCTGCGTCATTATTGATAACCGAACGCGTAAACCCTTCCCTGATCTGGCCTATAATATTTCCCATTCGTATCTGATTTTCAAATGCAGAGGGACTAAGGCCATTGCTGCGTACTGCCTGAGCATACAACTCAGGTGAAAATGAACCATTCTCCTGAAATGAAGGATTGGACCTTAAAAAACTTGCAAGTTGTTGATCACTTATTTGATAATTTTGTTTCCGTATGTCAGCTGTTACCAGGCGCTGGGTAATCATTTCATTCAAAACCCGTTGCTTGAATGCAAGTGTTTCGAAAATTTTATTGTCAATTTTACCGTCAAACCGTTGTCTGAGCGCATTTCGCTGTCTCTGTAGCTGCTGATGAAAATCCTGTAACATTAATTCGTTGCCATTTATTTCGGCAACAACAACTTTTTTCTCTGCATCGAAATATTCATTGATGCCCCATAAAGCAAATGGCACTGAGATAAGGATTACGATCACCCAGGCAATCCAGCCCTGAGCCTTTTCACGAATGGTAGTAAGCATGTCTGTCTAGTTTGTGTCTAAATTTCGCGTTTAGAATAGTAAAAAGGGCAAACCCTTCTGGATTCACCCTGTTTTTATTAATGGCGGAGCGGACGGGACTCGAACCCGCGACCACCGGCGTGACAGGCCGGTATTCTAACCAACTGAACTACCGCTCCGTATACGTATAGTATCGCTATGCGTTACAAATACAATTGGTGGGTGCTGAGGGGATCGAACCCCCGACCCTCGCCTTGTAAGGGCGATGCTCTCCCAGCTGAGCTAAGCACCCGAGGGCGCGCTAGTTTACTGTATCTTTTAGTGCTTTGCCAGCCTTGAATTTAGGCATTTTGGAGGCTTTAATCTGGATGGTCTCACCAGTACGGGGGTTACGTCCTGTACGTGCAGCACGTGCGCTTACAGAAAACGTACCAAAACCTACCAGCGTTACAGTATCCCCTTTTTTCAGGCTGTTTGAAATGCCTTCGAATATTGCATCTACGGCGCGGCCGGCTGCAGCTTTTGAAATATCGGCTGCTTCAGCAACCATGTCTATCATTTCTGATTTATTCACTATAATTTCCTCTGATTCAATTCAAGGTTTGGTGGTTTTATATTTTTATCCCGGGCGGTAGTTTTTATGTACCCTTATGGTTATGTACCCTTAACCGTTCCCATCTTTACTACGGCACAGGATTTTAACCATGGCAGGCACTAGTATTCAAGGGGAATCCCTCTGAAAGGGGCAGTTTTTATGCGCTAGATAGAAATAATTGCCAGATTATGACGAAATGTGCCGAAAACCCTCTTAAATAGAGAATTATCTGTATTAAACATTAATGTGTGGTCACACCTTCATTATCTACTTTCTTGCTGTCCTGCGAAGCCGTTTTTTTGCTTTTTTCTGTCTCCTTAGAGACATTTTTTTTCAACGGGACGGGTACTTTCTCCAGCGCTACCTCCAACACCTGATCAATCCATTTGACGGGACGAATATCAAGTCCTTTCTTGATCACATCAGGCATATCTACCAGATCTTTTGTATTCTCATCCGGAATCAGCACAATTTTTATACCCCCCCTGTGAGCGGCCAGTAATTTTTCTTTCAATCCGCCAATCGGTAGCACCTCACCTCTTAAGGTAATTTCACCGGTCATCGCCACATCGGCTCTTACTGGTATACCTGTAAGTCCGGAGACAATCGCAGTACACATACCAACACCGGCAGAAGGGCCATCTTTAGGCGTCGCACCCTCCGGTACATGCACATGTATATCATTTTTCTGATAGAAATCTTCTGCGATACCCAATGACTTAGCTCTGCTACGAACTACACTCATGGCCGCCTGGATAGACTCCTGCATTACTTCACCCAGTTTACCTGTAAATTGCTGCTTGCCGCTGCCTTTAAGTACTACGGCCTCGATCGTCAGCAATTCGCCGCCTACTTCAGTCCACGCCAGACCAGTCACCTGCCCTACCTGATTATGCTCTTCCGCCTCACCATAACGGAAACGGCGCACACCAAGATATTTCTCTAGCTGCCTTGGTCCTACTATGGCCTTTTTATGACGCTTATCCATCAACAGGTTTTTCGCCACTTTGCGTGAAACCTTGGCGATTTCGCGTTCCAGCCCACGCACGCCGGCTTCCCGCGTATAGTAACGTACCATGTCTCGCAATGCCGTGCGGGAAAGTGAAAGTTCTTCGTCTTTGAGACCGTTGTTTTCTTTCTGTTTTTTAACCAGATATCTATCGGCTATATGAACCTTTTCTTCTTCCGTATAACCTGACAGTCGAATTACTTCCATCCGGTCAAGTAAAGGACTCGGTATGTTGAGCGAGTTAGCTGTAGCAATAAACATGGTTTCCGACAGGTCATATTCCACTTCCAGGTAATGATCGGTAAAGGTGCTGTTCTGCTCCGGATCCAGTACTTCCAGTAAGGCCGAGGAAGGGTCACCACGAAAATCCATCGACATCTTGTCTACTTCATCGAGCATTAGCAGCGGATTCTTTGTCTTTACTTTACTCAGGTTCTGTACAATCTTGCCCGGCATAGACCCGATATAGGTTCGTCTGTGTCCGCGTATCTCAGCTTCGTCACGCACGCCACCCAGTGACATGCGAATAAACTTCCTGCCGGTCGCCCTGGCAATGGATTTCCCAAGCGATGTCTTACCCACACCTGGAGGGCCAACCAGGCAAAGTATTGGGCCTTTAATCTGTTTGATGCGTTGCTGAACCGCCAGATATTCCAGTATACGTTCTTTGACTTTTTCCAGACCATAGTGATCAGCATCAAGGACTTCCTGCGCCTTGCCCAGATCCCTACGCATCTTGGAGCGCTTCTTCCACGGTACGTTTACCAGCCAGTCTATGTAGTTTCTCACCACAGTTGCTTCGGCTGACATGGGTGACATCATTTTAAGTTTTTTTAGTTCATTCTCAGCCTTCTCTTTGGCCTCTTTGGTCATCCCTGCTTCAGAGATTTTTTTAGCCAGCTCATCAAGCTCGTTAGGTGCTTCATCCATGTCACCCAATTCTTTCTGAATGGCTTTCATTTGTTCATTCAGGTAGTACTCACGCTGGCTTTTTTCCATTTGCTTCTTGACCCGACCACGGATACGTTTTTCCACCTGCAACAGGTCTATCTCGGCTTCCATCACACCAAGTATATGCTCCAGGCGCTCACGCTCAGAGCTGATCTCGAGTATCTTCTGCTTTTCTTCAAGCTTCTGGCTTAGATGCGCTGCAATCGTATCAGCCAACCTTCCCGGCTCTTCCACACCAGACAATGAATTTAGTACTTCAGGAGGTATTTTGTTGTTTAATTTGACATACTGCTCAAAACTCCCCATGACGGTGCGCATCAGCGCATCCGCTTCTTCTCCGCCGAGGTCTTCTATTTCAATCCTTTCTGGAACGGCCATAAAGCATTCAGCGGTCTCCGTAAACTCGATTACACGCGTACGGTCACCGCCCTCAACCAGAACTTTTACCGTACCATCCGGAAGCTTCAATAACTGCAGAATGCTGGCCATAGTGCCTATGGTATATAAATCATCTTTTACCGGGTCATCATCCGCCGCATCCTTCTGTGCCAGTAGCAGTATCTCTTTACCACTGTCCATCGCACGATCCAGTGCAACGATCGATTTTTCACGGCCCACGAACAAAGGAATAACCATATTGGGAAAGACCACAACATCACGCAAAGGTAATACTGCTACGGTTTTATTCTGCGGGGTGAGATGCAGCATGCTTACATTTTTGCTCATTAGATATCGGCCTGATTTATGTTATACGTATCGATGTTCTGAATTCAGTCTGCTACTTAGCAGGAACAGTATTGAAGATAGTGTCTACAAAGTTTATTTCAAGCCAGTAAACACTGAGGTTTAATACGGAAATCAGAATATTTTTCGCTAATGCGTGGCCACACTGGCTGAAACAGCTTGTTCGTCTTCGTAAATAAATAAAGGCTGGGCACCATCAGTGATCGCATTGACGTCGACGACCACTTCTCTTACACCTGTCATAGCAGGCAGCTCGTACATGGTCTCGAGTAAGGCATGTTCAAGAATAGATCGCAGGCCGCGTGCACCGGTTTTACGTTCCATAGCCTTTTTGGCTACGGCACCAAGAGCCTCTTCACGAATTGTCAGATCCACACCTTCAAGACTGAAAAGCTTCTTATACTGTTTTACCAGTGCATTTTTGGGTTCTTTAAGTATACGAATCAGTGCTACTTCATCCAGCTCTTCCAGTGTGGCAACAATAGGCAGTCGCCCGACAAATTCAGGAATCAAACCATAGTGGACAAGATCTTCCGGCTCTATGTCCTTGAGAACTTCACCTATATTGGTCTCTTCATCCTTGCCCTTGATCGTCGCACCAAAACCAATACCGCATTTTTCTGAGCGATCCCGGATGATTTTTTCCAGGCCGGCAAAAGCACCGCCAACGATGAATAGAATATTCCGTGTATCGACCTGCAGGAATTCCTGCTGAGGATGTTTTCTGCCACCCTGAGGTGGCACTGAAGCAATTGTGCCTTCTATCAGTTTTAACAGGGCCTGCTGTACACCTTCACCTGAAACATCGCGGGTGATAGATGGGTTATCCGATTTGCGTGAAATCTTGTCGATTTCATCGATATAAACGATGCCCCGCTGTGCCTGATCTATTTCATAGTCGCATTTCTGCAACAGTTTCTGGATAATATTCTCAACGTCTTCACCGACATAACCCGCTTCAGTCAGCGTAGTAGCATCGGCGATGGTAAAAGGGACATGCAGTAATTTTGCCAGCGTTTCAGCCAATAAGGTTTTACCTGAACCTGTGGGACCAACGAAAAGTATATTACTCTTGGCAATATCGACCTCATCAGTATCATCTTCATGCTGGATACGTTTATAGTGATTGTAAACAGCCACTGAGAGGATTTTCTTGGCATCCTGTTGCCCAATAACATAGCTGTCCAGGTGCTTTTTGATCTCGTGTGGCTTGAGGAAACCCTCACCTTCGGTTTCCTCTTTCAGATCGACATCAATTTCTTCACGAATGATCTCATTGCAAAGTTCAACACATTCATCACAGACGTAGACTGACGGACCGGCAATCAGCTTGCGAACTTCATGCTGGGATTTCCCGCAAAAAGAACAATAAAGCAACTTTTCGTCGTTATTATCTTTTTCGTCGTCTGACATCTTATTACCTGTAAATGCGCTCTCTCTTAAAATATATGTAGAAATTTATCAGGAACCTGACACTATTGGCAAGCCCTGTAAGCCGCCGACTTTAGATTTAGTGGTTTATATAGGTTCGCTTCTGTCTGCAATTACTTTATCGATAAGACCGTATTGCATGGCCTCTCCCGCTTCCATGAAACGATCTCTTTCTGTATCAGCCTCAATGGCAGAAAGATCCTGACCACTGTGCTTCTGTAAAATCTCATTCAGGCGCTCCCGCACACGGAGAATTTCACGAGCATGTATTTCAATATCACTCGCCTGTCCCTGAAACCCGCCCAGCGGCTGATGTATCAACACACGGGAATGTGGCAGACAATACCGTTTACCAGCAGCACCTCCTGCCAGGATTAGTGCGCCCATACTAGCCGCCTGTCCCAGACACACTGTGCTGACGTCCGGTTTAATGAACTGCATGGTATCGTAAATAGCCATACCCGAAGTGACAGCACCACCGGGAGAATTAATATAAAGGTGAATATCCTTGTCTGGATTCTCTGACTCTAGATAAAGCAACTGCGCCACAATAAGATTCGCCATATGGTCTTCTACCTGACCTACCAAAAAGATCACACGCTCTTTCAGCAATCGGGAATAAATATCGAATGCACGCTCGCCTCTACCCGTGGTCTCAATGACCATTGGTACCAGTCCAAGTGCCTGTGGATCTACCCTGTCATTCCTGATTTCTATCATTCTTACTTACTCCTGTTTACCCGTCTCGATTGTGGCAGGGTTTACCAGCTCCTGAAAGCAGACTGTCTTATCTGTAATTTCAGCATCTTCCAGCAATTTGTCAACCACCATGTTTTCCAGAACCTGGGCTTCGATTTCTGACAGACGCCCGCGGTCTGACTTGTACCATTCCACGAATGACGCTGGATCTTCATAAGTTTCTGCGAGTTTATGTAATCGCGTCTCGACCGCATTCGCATCAGGCAACATTTTCTCGTTTTCAGTAATCTCAGCAAGAATCAGTCCCAGTGCCACGCGACGCTCTGCCAGTTTGCCATACATGGCCTGCATGTTTTCATCTTTTTTTATGTCAGGCTGCTCTTTTTCGGCAGTCTCAATAAGCAGATTCTTTTCCTGATTTACCAGGACCTGTGGCAGATCAATTTCATTATTTTCCAGCACTGCCTGGAAAACAGTGTCCCGTGTAATGATCGCCAGACGGTCTTCCGCCTCCCGTGAAAGGTTTTCTCGGATTTCCTCACGAAATTTTTCCATGCCGCCTTCTTTTACACCAAAGGCCTCGGCCAGTTCTTCATCTATTTCAGGCAACTCCTCTTCTGCAACCTCAGTTGCCTTTACTTCAAATACAGCCTCTTTCCCCGCCAGTTCTTCCGTATGATAATCATCCGGGAAAGTGACTGTTAATGATCTTTCCTCACCTTCCTTTAGGCCGATCAGCTGATCTTCAAAACCGGCTACAAGAGTGCCCGAACCGATCACAACAGGCATCGCCTTACCTTCACCACCTACGAAGGGGGAGCCGTCTACGCTACCAGTAAAATCCAGTATTACGCGGCATCCATCTTTTGCCTTACCATCCGTTTTATTCCAGTTTATGCGCTGACGACGCAGAGATTCCAGTGTAGTTTCAATATCCTGATCAGATATTTCACAAACAGTACGCTCTACTTTAAGACCTGTCAGAGCCAGTTCTTTTAGATCGGGAAAGACCTCAAAGGTAGCAATATATTCAAGATCTTTGCCTTCACCGCCTGACGAGGTCTCTATAGAAGGTGGACCAGCAGGCCGTATTGACTTCTGTCCCAACGCCTCCTGATAAGAGGACTGGATCAGGTCGCCTATGACATCCTGCATAACCTGTCCGAGATAGCGTGTTCTCATTATTTTCATCGGGATCTTTCCCGGCCGAAACCCAGGCACTTTCACCTGTTTAGACAGTCGTTGTAACTGTTTGGTTATTTCACTATCCACACGTTCAGCGGGAACTGAAATGGTCATTTTTCTTTCAATATTACCCGACTGCTCTAGGCTTACCTGCATGTTAATATTCTCATTGGTTACTCATCTGGTTACTTAATGGCACCTCAATCAATTCATGAATGCGCCTAAGATTCAATATCTGGTGCGAAAGGGGAGACTCGAACTCCCACGGGTTACCCCACTGGAACCTAAATCCAGCGCGTCTACCAATTCCGCCACTCTCGCTTAGTGTCACGAATAATTCTACCGAATAAGTTCTGCTCGGCGAAAACTGTTACAGAACCGCGTGATTCTAGCGGAATATAGAATTAATTCAATCTACATTACCTACTATCTATATGCACTGTATTTAGCAGACCCGCCGTGAATTATTTTCCTTCGCTTTGCCGCGACAGCCAGACTTCCAGCCCCTGCACGATGATGCCCAGATCCAGATCAAGCACCTCGGCAAGCCGATCCTGATCTAACTGGCAACCCTGTTTTATCAGATCCTGATATAGATATTGCTTCACAGCCTGTGCTAGAGGCTCATGAGAGGCGTTATGCTCAAGTGCTAATGCTGCCAGATCATCGATCATGCGATGCAGGGTGTTTAAATAAATGACGGGCTCATCCAGCTGGCCAAAATGTGTTAAATACATCCTTTCTGGATGCCATGCCATTAGACGGTCAATCGAGGCATGCCACGCCGCTGGATCAAACTGTACCGGTGTGGTTGGTGGAAAAATAAAAGAGTGCCCTTCATAATCAAGCTCATGATAGACAATGCCAAAGGTGTCTCCAGTAAAAAAACCTCTGCTCTGCTCGTCCCATACACAGAAATGATGCCTGGCATGGCCGGGAGTATCGATAACCCGTAATTTTCTTTCGCCAAGCCTGAAACAATACGAATCATCAGCTTCAATGACACGGTTTTCATCAACAGGAATAATTTTCCCTACGCTATCACGCAAGCCCTGCTTGCCGTAAACCGCTTCTGCGCCGGCTATCAGGC